>NZ_BAAFHL010000011.1:0-69448 GCF_042849955.1 Chryseobacterium barbadense | reverse complement strand
ATAAAAGGGTGTTAGAACGCGGGGTAAGAATGGGGGGTAAGACGCAGGTTTTTTTTTTATAAAGTTTGCGGCGGCGCGTTGGGCGCCGCCGAAACTTTTATATTTTTCTAATATTCTAAGCTTCCGCATTCGGATTAAAAACTCTCTGAGCCAGCTCCTGATCAAAAAGATATAATGCTGAAGGATTATCGCACACCATTTTGATCTTGGTTACATATTGAGACGCGCTTGCCTCTTCTTCTACCTGCTCATTGATGAACCACTGTAAGAAAGAGGTTGTTGCAAAATCTCCTTCATCATTAGCATTTTTAACGATATTGAAAATGCTTTTGGTTACTTTTCTTTCATGTTCCAGAGCTTTCTCAAAAATATCCGTTGCATTTTCGAACTCGTGGGGTGGTTTAGGAATTTCCCCGATAATAATTTCTCCACCTACGTCATTCAAATAGTCGAACATTTTATCTGCATGCATTAATTCTTCTTTACTCTGAACTCTGAAATAGTTGGCAATTCCATCCAGATCTTTTCCGGAAAACCATGCAGACATTGAAAGATAATATTGTGCAGCATACTGTTCGTGTGCTATTTGTTCATTGATTAATTTTGCGATTTTTTCACTGACCATAATAAAAAATTTATATTCAAAATTATGGAAATTAAGCCCGAATTCAAAGGATTTAATGAAATTTAATACAAAAAGGACGGAATTACTTCCGCCCTTCTCACATTAAAAAATCAAAATTACAAACTATTATTTTGCATCCGGAGTTGCAGTATGCATAGTCTTCTTCATCTTTCTGTCCTTCATCATCGCGTGTCTCTGCTCCATTTTTGCTTTTCTGTCAGCCTGCCATTTATCATATTGCTCCGGAGTTAAAATCTGTTTCATTTCAGCATCCATCTGTGCTCTTTTTTGTTTCATCTGCTCCATTTTAGCCTCTCTTGCCTCTTTGTTTTTTGCAAAGTCCGCTTTCATCTCAGCTTTCCTTTTTTCATGTAAAGCTTTTATTTTATCTACCTGAGATGCATTCAGATTCAAATCTTTTTGCATTTGTGCTAAATGTTCCTGCTCCCTCTGTTGCATTTTTTGCTGCATTTCTGCTCTTTTTACCTTTTTATCCTGCGGAGTTGTCTGTTGTGCCATGGCAAAACTTCCCATTCCGATAAATGCTAATGCTAAAATTAATTTTTTCATCTTTAAAAATATTTTAATTATTTTTCTTATATCTTTTTGATTACGCATTAAATTAAAAGTTAAAATAGTTATTTCATAAAAAATGTTAATTTTTAATACAAAACAATCAATTCAATAAAAAAAGGACAGATTTTATAAAAATCTGCCCTTCACACCACTTAAATATAATATATGAAAATATTAATTCTTTACTAATTTTTGTCTGAATCCTCCACCTCTGCCTTCATTTCCATTATTCTGCTTGGGAGCATTATTCTTCATTCGGGGAGCGTTTTCGTTTCTTTGTTGTCTGAAACCTCCACCATTACCTCGGAATCCGTTGTTATCTTCTCTTCTTACCTCCTGATTTCCCCGAAATCCGCCTTCATTCCTAAAGTTACCATTATTTTCCGAATTTCCCCTAAATCCTCCATTATTTTTTACACCATTATTATCTGAATTTCCTCTGAACCCGCCATTATTTCTTATTCCATTATTTTCTGAATTACGGAAACCTCCTGAATTATTTCTTACTCCATTATTCCTTTGGCCACGGAAACCATTATTGTCATTATTACCGTTATTTCCTCTGAATCCATCACCTGAACTTCTTCTTACAATATTTAAAGTCGGGTTATCCTGACGGAATCGGTTTCTGTCTACTTTATAGACATGAATATTGACATTTCTATAACGAGGCATTACTCTGTATCTGGGAACATAATGTGTTCTTCTGTAGTTCTGGAAGTATATTATCGGGCTGTATCCTCGATAATAATTATTCTGGAAGACAACAAATACCCTTGGTCCTAAGATTCTTTCCAATGCGTAAAATCTGTCATAATACCATCTGTCCGGATTATATCTGTAGAAGTTATTCCAAACTGAGAAAGATGCGTATAGATTGTTAAGATACAGGATCTGATCTATCTGCCATCTGTTTAATCTGTTTTGTCTGAAAAACACGTTCCAGTTAATGGAAATAATACTGTTTCTGTAGTCATTATAATAGCTCTGATAATAATCGTCCGGATAATAATCCTGAGGATAGTTATAATAATAATCATCCGGAAAATAATTTCTGTCGTCATCATCACTATAATACCCATCGTCATATCCATATCCATCATTTCCCCAGCCGTTATTTGGATATTGCTGCGCAAACGACAAAGTCGCTAAGCTTAGTGCAAATCCCAAAAGTATCTTTTTCATCTCTATAGTCGTTAATTGGTTAATATATAGCAGAATATCTCTATTCTATTTCTTTGATATGAATACAAAAAAGAAGTTAAATCTTTTGATCAAACTTCTTTTAAAATATCATTAACTAATTGATAATCAAATGTTAAATTTACAATCTTCCACTATCTTTTATCCAATTGGCAATTTTTTCGTTGAAAGAATTTTCATTTTTAAGATCTTCTAATTTCAAATGCATTCTGTAACGCCAATAATGCGGGAATACAGCCGGATTGTTAATTCTCTCATGGTCCATATTCTCATTAGTCAGTTTTTTATCCGTTGCCAAAAATTCCTGGATCGGGAATATAGCAAGCATAGCATCATTATAAAGATGTTGCTTCATGATGATCTCCGCTAAGTGGGATTCCAGCTCATCAGGAGATTTTCCATACTGGATCAATTGCTGGTTAAAATACTTCTGAGTGAGTGCGGGATCTTCTTTCCACCATTGTCTGAGCGTAGAGCTATCATGGGAAGAGGCGGTGACCACATTCATATAGGTAGCATTCTTAGGATTATAGAAAGGAATATTTTCGGCTGGCATTCGCTGAACCTTCAAGGCAATAATGGCCAGCTCATCCATTACAACCGGTACACAAGCCGGAACCATTCCTAAATCTTCCCCGCAGATCAGCATTTCAGTAGCGTTCAGGATGACCGGAAGCTTTTCCATGGCCTTTTCATACCATAGACGATCCTGCCTTCTGAAGAAATAATCGTGATACAAATCATAAATGGCTTTCTTTTCCCAATCCGACAGGTATTGATAAGAATCCGTATTATACAAATTAAATCTAGGATGATAAACCGTTTCCCCGTCTCTTTCTTCAGTTAAAAATAAAACGTTGGCACAAAGAGCGATCAATTGCTCTTCTATCGGACCTCTTGGATTTTTCTTGAAAAAGTCGGATAGTTTTCTTTGGGTATCAAACTCTTCTTTGAAAGAATAGGTGCCGTTGTGATTATTCCGGATAAATTCCAATGCTTTATGGGTATTTTCCCCGAAATATTTCCAAAGAATCTGATCGTTGATAAAAGGTTTGCAATATCTGTCAAAATTGAACGGGATATGTAATGCTTTAAACTCATCCGAAACAACCGGTACTGCCGGATAAAAATACCCCAAAATCCCTTGAGTTGCAGAGATCGGCATTCTCCATATTCTGAAAAATCCTAAAATATGATCGATTCTCATCGCATCAAAATATTGTTCCAGTGCTTTGAACCTGTTTTTCCACCAACGGTAATCATCTTCTTTCATGGCTTCCCAATTATAGGTTGGAAATTCCCAGTTCTGTCCCAGTTCTGTAAACTGATCCGGCGGCGCTCCTGCCTGGAAATCCATTCCAAATAATTCAGGTTCTGCCCAAGCTTCCACAGAATATCTGTAGATACCGATAGGCAGATCTCCTTTTACGGATACTCCCAAGCCGTGGGTATAATCGATAGCATCTTTTAATTGCTTATGAAGCTGAAACTGTACCCAGGCGTGCAACATGGAAGCATCATAATCTTTGCTTTTTGGAGAAAAGAATTGTGCAATTTTACCTGCAATATATTTTTTATGGGTTTTCCAGTCATTAAAGTTCGGCGTCTTGTATTTATCCCTCAATACACAAAATGCAGCATAAGGAATCAGCCATTCTTCATTGTCTTTAATAAACTTTTTGAAGTTCCTGTCTTTATAAATTCTATCTTTTTCTTCTGTGAAAACTGCTTTTAAATACTTCCATTTGGATTCGATCATTTTTTCATAATCAATCAGATCCAAGGCGTTGAGTTCTTCTTTATCAGACCGATATTGATCAGCTAAATCCTTTGGTATTGAAAAATCGAGGTTTTCTAATGAAATATATTGTGGATGAAGCGCATAGACAGAAACGGCTGCGTAAGGATAAGAATCCGTCCAGGAGTAATTAGCCGTAGTATCATTAATAGGAAGAATCTGGATAATCCCGAGATTGGTTTTTTTTGCCCAATCTGCCAGTTTTTTCATATCGGAAAATTCACCTACTCCGAATCCGTCTTCGCTTCTCAGAGAGAATACAGGCACTGCCACTCCTGCATCATGATACATTTGATAAGCTTTAAACCTGAAATAATGATTGGAAACAATCTGTAAAACATCTTTTACCGGGTTGCCTACCGTAAATCTGTTTTCACCGGTTTCCACATCAATGACTCTTTGTTCTTTTTTATCGTAAAGGCAATATTTATATTGAATAAATTCATTTTCCGGAATTTCAAGGGAAATTTCCCAAATTCCAAAATCTGTTTGTGAAAGGGGAATCACTTTTTCATAATCCCAATTTCCCAACGAGGCTGTACTTCCAAATAACACGATTTTCCAGTTCGGATTGTAGATCGGGGCCTCAATCCTGAATAAATGGGTATGTTTTTTTAAAACTGTTATTTTTTCAGGTACAAATTGATTGAGCTTGTTGTGAAGAATTTTATTGTTCAGATAGTTCTCAGGAAAATTTTTATTATTCCACTCATCAAAAATGACAAACTCTTTATAGTTATGAGGAAACTGAAGGTGGTGTGGAACAAATTCTTCTTTCACTACATTTCCTTTTTCATCAACAAGCAGATATTGATAAGAAACCGATTTGGAGAAATAATCTACTTCACATTTCCACAAACCGTTCTCTGTATAGAACATTGTATGGGTTTTGGAAACAGTACTTTCTTCATTAATAATCAACTTCAGGGATTCACCGACTTTTGTACTGTAGCCTATATTAAAGTATAGCTTCATTTATATTTTTTTTATAAAAATACATTTTAATCTCGAAAAATAAAACTTCTTGAATATCAAATATTCATTAAAAAAACCTTCTCAAAATAGTTGAAAAGGTCTTAATTTTTGAACAAATGTAGTGGATTATTCTGTAACTAAAATTTTCTTGTTTAATACTATTTTTCCTGTCTCATCCGTAATGCTTACAATATAAGCTCCAGTAACAAGATTTTTTAAATGAATCTTCTGATCCAATGAACCATTTTTCACTGATAAATTCTCCTTCATGACGCTTTTCCCTGAAATATCAAAAACAGTAAGCTTAAGATTTCCTTTTAATGTTTTATCATTACCATTGACATTGATCCATTGTTCATCTACTCTGGTAGGGTAGATATCCAGATTGGCGGTTGGATTAACTGATGTCGCTCTGTCGTTCACAAAATATTTACTGGCTAAATCGTAAATGTGGAGATTCTGCTCTCCGGGAAGCTGTTTTGCCTGTAAAGATTCCAGCTCCACCTCATATAAAGGAGAACCTTTTGCACTTGCAATTACTATTTTTCCTCTTGAATTAACAGCAGCTCCATTTACTGAGTAATTTTCAGGGATTCCGGCTATTCTTCCTACGAATTTCGCTTTTAATTCTTTTGTTACCACCTTGTAAACATTTCCTGAAGCTGAAAAAACATAAAAATTATTATCCGCATCAGCAATCATATCACCACCAAAACCCGTTTCAATAGCTGTAAAAGAATTCTTCCCGTTTCCGGCATCATCTTTTATGATTCCAAGATCATTCACCATATACTGGTTATCTTTTCTGCTGATCTGTAAGAATTGAGTTCCGGCATTATTAATGGCGTAAATATTTCCATCATATCCGGTTGTCATCCTCGTCATATGAGAATTGATATCGCAGGAAGTCACTCTGGCGGTAGTATTTTCCACCAATGTAATTTCTTTGGTTTTAGGGTTTAACATATAGATGTTAGAAGAGAACATCGGCATGTACACCAGATTATTATTAAATGAATCATAAGCAAGCGTTGCCATTGTCATCGATTGGGAATGGTTGTAAGACGTTTTATCTTCTGTAACCGAAGAATTCCTCTGTTGTGAAAATACTTTCGGAGAGGTTTCCGTCGTGAAAACACTTTCTCCGGAAGTTCCATTCGCTGCATCTATTGCACGAAAGTCATTAAAAACGATGTTGGGAGTATCTTTTCCTGTTAATGCAAAAAAATCTTGCTGAGCATACGCATTCACGCCTAATACCAACAAGAATAGAGGGAATAAATGTTTTTTCATAATATGTAGGATTTAGATTCGTAATCATTTTAGTATGACTAAGTTACATAATTTTTGAATTAAAATCATAAAAACATCTACGTTTTGAATAATATTTATTTCACTATAAATCAGTCAAGAGATTCTTCGATCCGCTCAGAATGACAAACCGAGAAAACAGGGTATAAAAACTCTCGCAGATTGAGCGGATTAGGCAGATGATTGTGTTTAAAAATCTGCGTGACCTGCAAAGTCTGCGAGAGCAAATATGTAGTTACAACTTCCTGGTTAATTTAAAACGTAGGTTGTACCATCTCTTCCGTCTTTTAATTCAATTCCTTCTGCAAGAAGCTTATCTCTGATCTGATCCGACAGTTCAAAGTTTTTGGACTTTCTTGCCTGGTTTCTTAATTCAATTAAAACTTTTAAGGTCTGGTCTAACTTTTCATTATTATTTTCCTCGATGGTTTGCAGTCCTAAAACATCAAAGATAAAAGCGTTCAATGTAGATTTCAAATCTTCCAGATCTTTTGCGGAAATGGTTTCCTTCCCGTCATTCAAAGCAAAAATGAATTTTACGGCTTCAAATAAATGAGCGATAAGAATCGGCGAATTGAAATCATCCTTTAACGCTTCATAACATTTGTTTTTCCATTCTTCAAGGTTAAATCCGGATTCTTTACTATCATCAGGAGTAATGGAATTCAATACTTTTATCGCTTCCATTAATCTGATAAATCCTTTTTCACTCGCAATCATTGCATCGTTGGAAATATCCAATACACTTCTGTAATGAGCCTGAAGGAAGCAGAATCGTACAATTGACGGGTGGAACGGTTTTTCAAAAAAATCATTTTCGCCGGTTACCAACTGCATCGGCAGAATATAATTTCCTGTTGATTTACTCATACGCTGGCTGTTCATCGTCAACATATTCGCATGCATCCAGTAATTCACCGGTGCTGTATCATTGCAGGCTTTTCCTTGTGCGATCTCACATTCATGATGTGGGAATTTCAAATCCATTCCTCCTCCGTGAATGTCAAAGTTCTCACCCAGATATTTTGTACTCATTGCAGTACATTCCAAATGCCATCCAGGGAAGCCTTCTCCCCAAGGAGAATTCCATCTCATAATGTGAGCCGGAGAAGCTTTTTTCCATAAGGCGAAATCCTGTGGGTTTTTCTTTTCACCCTGACCGTCCAAATCACGGGTATTAGCGAAAAGCTCTTCTATATTTCGTTTTGAAAGTTCTCCGTAATTCAGTCCTCTTTTGTTGTATTCAAGAACATCAAAGTATACAGAACCATTGCTTTCGTAAGCAAATCCTCTTTCAATTAATTTTTGAGTTAATTCAATCTGTTCTACAATATGACCTGTTGCGGTAGGTTCAATATTCGGAGGTAACAGATTGAACATTTCCAGAACTTTATGAAAGTCTACCGTATATTTTTGTACGATTTCCATAGGCTCCAGCTTTTCCAGACGGGTTTGCTTTACGAATCTGTCGTTTTCTACATTTCCGTCATCTGTAAGGTGACCCGCGTCTGTAATATTTCTTACATATCTCACTTTGTACCCCAAATGCATTAAAGTACGATAGATAAAGTCGAAAGAAAGAAAGGTTCTCACATTTCCCAAATGTACATTGCTGTAAACAGTAGGCCCGCAAACATACATTCCGACATTTCCTTCTAAAATGGGTTTGAATATTTCTTTTTCTGCTGTAAGCGAATTATATATTTTTAGTTGCATTGATTTTAAATTAAAAGATGTAATGATTAAAAGATTCAAAAATCGGGTATACGAATTCTACTCACAACATATAATGGTGATGAAGAAGATCTTATTTGAAACTTTTTTAAATGTAATCATTATTAAATTGCTTTTAAATGATATTGAAGGTGGTCTATATAATCCTGAATAATATATTCTAACGTAAATCTCTGAATATCTGTTTTGGTAGTATCACACATTCTTTCCAAAGCCTCATCCGGAATATTTTCAACGGTATGAACAATCTGCAGATTCAAAAATTTCCAGAGATTAATAATATCTGAAGTGGGAACGTTCTGATAATTCTGAGCTTTCACCCAAAAATCCTGATCGTACACTATATTTTCATTTTCCTTGTACTGGGTAATTACAAATCTTCTGATATTGGTGAGTGCACTATCGCAAAGGTGACCTAGAATTTCTTTCTTCGACCATTTTTCAGCTGAGATTTTATATGACCAATCTTCTTCAGAAATCGTTTCAAATCTCTGAAGTTCTGTAAGGACGATATTTTTAAGAATCTGGTAATTCATTCGGCGTTCAATTTAATCAAATTTTGCATGACTTCCTACATAATGCAGGAATTCCTGTCTTGTAATCGGGTTGGTTCTGAAAATACCGCTTAATTCTGCCGTTATGGTAGAGCTCGCCGTATCCTTAATTCCTCTGCAATTGACGCACAAATGTTTCGCATCAATAATGCATGCCACATCTTTAGTTCCTAACGCTTCTTTAAGCGCATCCACAATCTGCATCGTCAATCTTTCCTGAACCTGTGGTCGTTTTGCGTAATAATCTACAATCCTGTTAATTTTCGAAAGTCCAATAACTTCTCCGTTCGAGATGTAGGCAACATGAGCCTTCCCTATGATCGGTAAAAAATGATGTTCACAGAAAGAATATACTGTAATATCCTTTTCCACCAGCATTTGGCGGTATTTATATTTATTAGAGAATGTTGAAATTCCGGGTTTATTTTCCGGAAGAAGTCCTCCGAAAATTTCATTCACATACATTTTCGCCACCCGTTTCGGAGAATCTTTTAAAGAGTCATCCGTCATATCCATTCCTAAGGTATACATGATTTCTCCAAAAAGCTCTGTAATCTTTTCTATTTTTTCTTCTGGCGATTTATCAAAAGCATCTTCACGTATAGGTGTATGTTCTTTTCCTGTGAAAATATCATCGTCGTTATCAGTAAAATCAACCATTTTTATTTAATTTGCAGCAAAAATACGGAAATATCCGTTCTTGTATTTTAATTTGAGCTAAAAACATTATCTTTCACCTTTCCATTTGTGTAAAACTATGATTATTGTTGAAGAAGTACAAAGTGAACACCAAAAAAAGGAATTTCTAGAATTCCCATCCCGGCTTTATCAACATGACAAAAACTATATCAGACCTTTAAATAAGGATCTAGAAACGATTTTCAATCCCACCAAAAATAAGTTCTTCAAAAACGGAGAATGCCAGAGATTCCTGTTTAAAAACAAAAAAAATGAGACTGTAGGAAAAGTTGCTGTTTTTGTCAACAGGCTCTATACACAGAAGCAGCCCACAGGAGGAATAGGCTTTTTTGATTGCATCAATGATCAGGAAACGGCTAATTTTATTTTTGATCATTGCAAGCAATGGTTAATGGAAAGAGGAATGGAAGCCATGGATGGACCGATTAATTTCGGAGAAAGAGATAAATTCTGGGGACTGCTCATTGAAGGATTTATAGAACCTTTATATGGAATGAACTATAATTTCCCCTATTATGTGGACCTTTTTGAAAATTACGGTTTCAAAATTTATTTTGAGCAGCTTTGTTTTACAAGGCCGGTTTTCGGGGAAGTATCCCGTGTTTTTACCCTAATGCACCAAAAACATAAAAGAAATCCCGCAATTTCTGCTCTCCCTATGAAAAAAAATAATCTTGAAAAGTTTGCCAAAGACTTTACCGAGATTTACAATAAAGCCTGGGCTGCCCATGGAGAAGGAAAACAAATGGAGGAAAGCAAAGTCCTGAAGATGTTCAAAACGATGAAACCCATCATTAATGAACACATTTCCTGGTTTATTTACGAAAATAACAAACCTATTGCCATGTGGATGAATCTCCCTGACCTGAACCAATGGTTTAAGTATTTAAATGGTAAATTCGGGCCATTTGAAAAACTTAAATTTCTATGGTATAAAAAATTCAGGAAGAATGAAAAAATGGTTGGTCTCGTTTTCGGAGTCGTCCCGGAATGGCAAAAAAAAGGAATTGACGGATATATGATCTGGGAGGGAACACAGCATTTGAGAAAACACACGGATTTTACGGTCACCGAGCTTCAATGGATCGGCGACTTTAACCCTAAAATGATTAAAATTGCAGAAAATCTTGATACCACCGTAACAAGAAAATTGGCGACTTACAGGTATTTGTTTGACAGAAATAAAGACTTTGAAAGACATCCTATTTTATAATGAAAGTCTAATTCTTAATTAAATAAATTATTATATTTGAACAATATATTTTTAATTTAAAAACTTACAATGAAAAAAATAGTTACTAGTATTTTTGTGGTAACGTCTTTTGCTTTGCATGCTCAGAACGGACCACTTCTTACTAAAAATGATATTGCTGACGGAAGTACATTTTCTAATAGAATCAGATCTGAAAATTCGGGTGGAACTTTAACCTATGATGATGTTATCGGTTCCCCCTATCTGAATAAAATGTTTTTGGACGCAAAAGTTGCTGAAAACTATGATAAGATTTATGTGAGATATAATAGCTATGCTGATCAAATAGAATTTGAAAGAGAAGGAAAAACATTAGTTCTTCCGAAAGAATCGAAATTTTCCAGAATAGAAATTTTATCACCTAAACAGACTATTGTTTTATTAGAGACTAATGATGAATTCAGCGGATATTTTTTTGAAATAGTGGCAGGCAGCAAATATTCTCTTTATAAAAAAGTTAAAACGAAGTTTGTGGATGCAGTTCCGGCAAACAGTTCTTACACAAGCGATAAACCTGCTAATTTCAAATTGCTTGATCCTATTTATTATATTAAGACAAATAATGGTTTCATTAAAAAACCTAGAAACCAAAAAGAGCTTATTGCTCAGTTGCCGGAGATGAAAGATTCTTTAACGGAATTCTTTAAATCCAATAAAATAAAGTTTGATAAAGAGGAAGACTTAATCAAATTAGTTAAGTTCTTAAATCAATAAAAACAAAGCCTTGTAAAATTACAAGGCTTTGTTTTTTAAAATAATTCTCCGGCCACTTTTTTAATATTATCACTTTTCCCCATGGAATAAAAATGTAATACAGGGACCTTGAAATCAAGGAGCTCTTTGCATTGGGTAATCGCCCATTCTATCCCTATCTCTTTTACCGCTTCATTATTTTTAGCTTTTTCCACTTCATTAATCAGTTCTTCAGGTAAATCGATTTTGAAAACCTGTGGCAGGAGCTTTAAGTGTTTTTTGGTAGCAATCGGTTTAATTCCTGGAATAATAGGAATTGTAATACCCATCTCTCTGGCTTTTTCTACGAATTCAATAAATTTCTTATTGTCAAAAAACATTTGTGTGACAATATAATCTGCTCCTGCATCTACTTTCTCTTTCAGCCATTTCAAATCGTAATTCATGGAAGGTGCTTCTATATGTTTTTCAGGATATCCGGCAACTCCAATACAGAATTTATTGTGCTCATCACAGACCTGGTCCTCATCATGAAGATATTTTCCTCGCCCCAGATTATTGATCTGATGGACTAAATCCATCGCACTAGCATGGCCTCCCGGAGTAGGTTCGAAATATTGATGTCCTTTCATGGCGTCCCCTCTTAAAGCCATTACATTATCAATCCCCAAATACATACAGTCTACTAAAAGGTATTCGGTTTCTTCTTTGGTAAAACCTCCACAAAGCAGGTGCGGAACCGTATCTACATTATATTTATGCTGAATGGCAGCACAGATCCCTAAAGTTCCTGGCCGCATTCTCGTGATACGGCGCTCCATCAAACCGTTTCCTTTATCTATATAAATGTATTCTTCTCTGGAAGTGGTAACATCAATGAAAGGAGGCTTGAATTCCATGAGCGGGTCGATATTCCGGTACAGATCTTCAATCCCGATTCCCTTTTGTGGCGGAACTACTTCTAAAGAAAACAAAGTTTTTCCATTGGCCTTTTTTATATGTTCAGTTATCTTCATTGTATATTTAATCCTGTTTATTTTTGTTATGCTAAATTAGGCGATAACCATTTTTTAGCTTCTTCAATGCTGCATCCTCTTCTTTGTGCATAATCTACCAATTGATCTTCCGTGATTTTTCCAAGCCCGAAATATTTAGCGTGCGGACTCCCGAAATAATACCCGGAAACAGAAGCGGTTGGAAACATCGCTAAGCTCTCCGTGAGGAAAACACCTGTATTTTCTTCCACTTTCAATAGATCCCAAATGGTTTTTTTTTCTAAATGATCAGGACAAGCAGGATATCCCGGAGCCGGACGGATCCCTTTATATTTCTCTGCGATCAGCTCTTCATTGCTTAAATTTTCCTGGTTGGCGTATCCCCAATATTCCGTTCTCACTTTTTTATGTAAAAATTCGGCATAGGCTTCCGCAAATCTGTCCGCAAGAGCTTTAACCATAATCGCATTGTAATCATCGTTCGCTTTTTCATATTCTTCAGCTAGTTCATCCGTACCAAAACCTGTGGTTACACAGAAAGCTCCCACGTAATCTGTTTTTCCTGAGCTTTGAGGGGCAATAAAATCGCTTAAAGCCAGATAGTCTTTTCCTTTCGAGCGTTGAGCCTGCTGCCTTAATGTTAAAAATTTAGCTTTTTGCTGGTTATTTTCATCGAAGATCAGAATATCATCCGAGTCATTGGAATTGGCCTTAAAAATTCCGAAAATAGCTTTTGCCGTTAATAATTTTTCGTCTAAGATCCTTTTTAAAATAACCTGTGCATCTTTGAAAAGTTCTTTTGCCTGAGCTCCCACAACCTCATCTTCCAGAATATTCGGATATTTCCCGTGCAGATCCCAGCTTCTGAAAAACGGGGACCAGTCGATGAAAGGTAATAATTCCCTCAAATCCTGATTTTCAATAATGGTAACTCCTAATTGATTGGGTTCAAAGATTTCTTCATTTTCCCAGTCAATTTTAAATTTATCTTTTCTTGCCTCTTCAATAGCAATATAATCTTTATCCACCTGCCTGTTCAGAAACTTTTCCCTGAAATCAGAATAGTCGTTCTTTACATCTTCAACATATTCTTTATTTCTATCCCCTAACAATGAGCTAACCACATTTACTGCTCTGGATGCATCATTTACATGAACTACCGCATTTTTATATTTCAAATCGATTTTCACGGCGGTATGAGCTTTTGATGTTGTTGCACCGCCTATCAATAGAGGAAAATCAAGATTTTGTCTTTCTAATTCCGACGCGATGTACACCATTTCATCAAGACTTGGCGTGATCAAACCGCTCAAACCGATAACATCTACTTTTTCTTCGATGGCAGTCTGGATGATTTTTTCCGCAGGAACCATTACTCCAAGATCAACAATTTCATAATTATTACATCCTAAAACAACGCTTACAATATTTTTACCAATATCGTGAACATCACCTTTTACTGTAGCCATTAAAACTTTCCCGTTGGCTGGTTTTGAACCATCTTTTTCGGCTTCAATGAATGGCTGTAAATAAGCAACGGCCTTTTTCATCACTCTCGCCGATTTTACCACCTGTGGCAGGAACATTTTTCCGCTTCCGAATAAATCTCCTACAACGCCCATTCCGGTCATCAGATTCACTTCAATTACATGTAAGGGTTTTTCTGCCTGTTGTCTGGCTTCTTCAACATCTTCTTCAATGAAGCGATCAATGCCTTTTACCAACGCATGTGTGATTCTTTCCTGTAACGGGTGGTTTCTCCATTCTAAATCTTCAACCTTTTCTTTCTTGACGGATTTATGTTTCTCGGAATAATCTAAGAGTCTTTCTGTAGCATCTTCTCTTCTGTCAAGAATAACATCTTCCACAAGCTCAAGAAGCTCCTTATTAATTTCATCATACACCTCCAACATGGCGGGGTTTACAATCCCCATATTCATTCCCGCCTGAATGGCATGATAAAGAAATACCGAGTGCATTGCTTCCCTCACCGTATCATTTCCGCGGAAAGAAAATGAAACATTACTTACCCCACCACTTACTGATGCATAAGGAAGATTTTGGCGAACCCATCTTGTAGCTTCGATAAAATCAACGGCATTTCTTCTATGCTCATCCATTCCCGTTGCAACGGGGAAAATATTTAAATCGAAAATGATATCTTCTGCAGGAAATTTCAGTTGATTGACTAAAATGTCATAAGATCGTTTTGAAATTTCAATTCTACGGTCATAAGTATCGGCCTGTCCGACTTCATCGAAAGCCATAACGATCACAGCTGCCCCATATCTTTTAATGGCTTTTGCCTGTTTGATGAATTCTTCTTCTCCACCTTTCAAACTGATGGAATTCACTACACATTTTCCCTGCACTACCTGCAATCCTGCTTCCAGAATTTCCCATTTGGAAGAATCGACCATGATAGGAATTCTTGCGATATCCGGTTCTGAAGCAATTAAGTTCAGGAATTTGATCATGGAAGCTTTTCCATCAATTAAACCGTCATCAAAATTAACATCGAGAATTTGCGCTCCGCCTTCTACCTGATGACGGGCAATATCTAATGCTTCGGAAAATTTTTCTTCTTTGATTAATCTTAAAAATTTTTTGGAACCGGCCACATTGGTCCTTTCACCAACGTTAATGAAATTACTTTCCGGTGTTATGATAAGAGGCTCAAGCCCCGATAATCTTAAATATCTCATTCAGTTTTTTATTCTTCTAAAATATAATAGGCATTGTTTGCATTTTGCTTCAGCAAATCCACATGTTTGCCTAAAGCCGTTAAAATGGGGAATCTTTTATAAGCCAGATGGTGTTCTTTTGCAAATTTTTCGATCTCATCGGTAATTTCGTTATAGTACAGATAGCTGTAATTCGGGAATAAATGATGGGCTACGTGAAAGTTGAAATTTCCCAGCACATTTCTCACGAACCAATTATTTTCCGTCAGATCGTTCGTTACTTCAAACTGGTGATGAAGCCAGCTGAAAGGCAGTCCGTTTTTCTCATCCAGTTTAGGAAAGGCATTATCCGGAAGCGGATGTAATGGCAATAAAACAAATAATGCGAAAATACTTGCCGCAATCACTTGTAAAAACCAAGCTCCTAACGCCAATCCTAGAGACACTTTAAAAAACAGGACCGGAACTGCAATCTGGTAAAAGAAATAAAATAATTTATAGCTTACCATTTTCACTTTTTCAATAACCGGGATCGATCCCTGAGTTTTTAAGATCACTCTGTTATTATCAAAAAAGTCCCTGAAATCTCTGATAAACATCCAATTGAATAAATAAAGCGGATATACCAGAAAGAAAAATTTATGCTGATACTTTTGAATTCCTTTGGCTTTGATCCATGGAATGATTAACAATAATCCGCTCTGTTCAATGTCGGTATCCCATCCATCCACATTAGGGTACGCATGATGGCTTGCAATATGTCTTTTTTTCCAGATGTAGGAATTAGCTCCCACAAAATCGAAAATCTGCAATACCAAACCGTTCAGTTTTTTGCTTTTGTAAATATTATTATGGGCAGCTTCATGAATGAGATTCAAATAAATCAAAACCAATGAGATCCCCATTAGCACAAAGCTCACAATATACATCCATGGTTTATCGGCATTAAAAATGGCGAAGAAATATAAACCAAAATAGATCAAAGGCAGAATGATTGCTTTGATCTGAATATAAATATCCCTGTTCTCAGGAATTGCTTCTACTCTTTGGTTCACCTTCTTTCTTAGTTCATTAAACAATTTTGCATCATCTGAATCTTTTAAGTAACTCGGCTTTTCCATTATATTAAATTTTGTGGTTTATTTAAAGATAATACTTATAACCTTGTCCCCATAGCTGTTTTAATTAAAAAAATCTATCAAATCAGACAAATTCCTTCAATTTCCTAGGCTGATACTGTTTCACCAGATCTGCAATCGCTTTGATATGATCCGGTGTCGTTCCGCAACAACCGCCAATAATATTGATCAATCCTTTTTCTACATACTCTTTAATCTGTTCTGCCATGAATTCTGGTGTTTCATCATATTTACCGAAAGCATTAGGTAAACCGGCATTCGGATACGCTGAAACATAAAACTCTGAGTTATGAGCTAATGTTTCAAGGTACGGCGTCAACTGGTTTGCTCCCAGTGCACAGTTGAACCCAACACTTAAAAGGTTCAAATGGGAAATAGAAATCAGAAATGCTTCCGCAGTCTGCCCGCTCAACGTTCTTCCTGAAGCATCCGTGATCGTTCCTGAAACCATGATCGGAATTTTGATCCCCCTTTCATCCTGAATTTCATCAATAGCAAACAAAGCTGCTTTTGCATTCAAAGTATCGAAAATAGTTTCGACCAACAGAATATCTGATCCGCCATCCAAAAGTGCTTCCGCCTGCTGCTTATAGGCAATTCTCAATTCATCGAAAGTAATGGCGCGGTAACCGGGATCATTTACATCGGGACTTAAACTTGCTGTTTTGTTGGTAGGGCCGATAGATCCCGCAACAAATCTTGGCTGATTGGGATTTTTAGCGGTGAATTCATCACAGACTTTTCGGGCTATCTTTGCAGATTCATAGTTGAGTTCATATACCAAATCTTCCATGTGATAATCTGCCATTGCAATGGTAGTTCCGGAAAACGTATTGGTTTCAAGAATGTCTGCACCCGCTTCCAGATATTTTCTGTGAACTTCTTCAATCGCCTGAGGCTGGGTTAACGAAAGCAGGTCATTATTTCCTTTTACGGGATGCTCCCAATCTTTAAAACGTTCTCCGCGATAATCTTCCTCTTCAAACTTATAGCGTTGAAGCATGGTTCCCATTGCTCCGTCCAGAACCAGGATCCTTTCATTAAGCGCTTTATAAAGTGATTCTATATTTTTCATTTTTCTATTTACTTTTTTATTTCGAACCGCTATGCTTCAAGAGCTTGTTTTAAATCTGCAATGATGTCATCTATATTTTCCAGACCGGCTGAACAACGAACCAAACCTGCTGTAATTCCCACTTCATTTCTTTCCTCCTCTGTTAATTTGGAATGCGTTGTTGAAGCAGGGTGTGTTACAATTGTTCTTGTATCTCCTAAGTTGGCGGACAGAGAACACATTTTGATGTGATCTAAAAACTTTCTTCCGCCTTCAATTCCGCCCTTGATTTCAAATGCCACAATATTTCCGCCTAATTTCATCTGTTTTTTAGCGATTTCGTAGCTCGGATGAGATTTCAGGAACGGATATTTTACAAATTCCACATTGGGATGGCTCTCCAGAAACTCGGCAACCTTTACTGCATTCTCGCAATGCTTTTCAACACGTATAGCCAATGTTTCCAAACTTTTTGATAAAACCCACGCATTAAAAGGTGACATTGCCGGACCTGTATTTCTTGCAAAAAGATAGATTTCCCTTATCAGATCGGCCTTTCCTACTGCCACACCTCCTAAAACACGCCCTTGTCCGTCAATCAGCTTCGTTGCGGAATGTACAACAATATCTGCACCATACTTAATCGGCTGCTGAAGATAAGGTGTTGCAAAACAGTTATCTACAATGAATATCAGATTATATTTCTTCGCAATCTGTCCGAAAAATTCAAGGTCCAAAATTTCAATGGCCGGATTGGTTGGTGTTTCCAGATATAAGATTTTAGTATTCGGCTGGATATATTGTTCTACTTTTTCTGCATCTTCCGCTTTGAAATAGGTAGTTTCTATATTCCATTTCGGAAAGTATTTGGTGAATAATGTGTGAGTAGATCCGAAAACCGACTGACAGCTTACAATATGATCTCCTGCATTCAATAGGGTGGCGAAAGTTGAATAAATGGCGGCCATTCCCGTTGCAAAAGCATATCCTGCTTCCGCACCTTCCATTTTTGCAATCTTGTCGGTGAACTCGGTCACATTAGGATTGGAAAAACGGCTGTACAAATTCTTAGATTTTTCTTCTGCAAAACTCGCTCTCATATCTTCCGCATCCTGAAAAATAAAACTGGAGGTAAGATACAATGGTGTAGAGTGCTCATCAAACTGGCTTCTTTCAGTTTGTGTTCTTATTGCAAATGTTTCGAAATTTTCCATATAGTTTTAATTAATTTAACAATGTATCAATCTAACAGTTTAATAATGAGATTCTTCGCTCTGCTCAGAATGACAAATTCATTGCTACATTTCTACATTCTTAAATTGTTATATTATTCATATTATTTGGTTTCACTTACTCTTAAAATATCCCCGAAAACTCCTCTTGCAGTTACCTGAGCTCCTGCTCCCGCTCCCATAATAACGATCGGGTTTTCTCCGTAACTTTCCGTATAGATCTCAAAAATAGAGTCTGATCCTTTTAATTGTCCCAAAGCGGAACTTGCAGGAACGGAGATCAGTTTTACATCAAGCTCTCCTTTGTCTTTTTGCAGATCGCCATGCAAATCTCCAACGTATCTCAATACATGACCTTCTTCTTGGCTTTCCTTGATCCTCTGATATTCTTCATCAAGCTCATCCAGTCGGGAAAGGAACTCCTGTTTAGATACAGAAAGCAGGCTTTCAGGGACAAGATTTTGGATGTTGATATCATCAAATTCATTGATCAAATCTAATTCTCTTGCCAGAATCAACAGCTTTCTTGCCACGTCATTTCCTGACAGATCTTCTCTTGGGTCCGGTTCCGTATAGCCTTTTTCCAACGCTTCGTTGATGATGGTTGAAAACTTATCGTCTCTCAATGAAAAATTATTAAAGACATAGCTCAATGTTCCTGAAAATACTCCTTTGATTCTGGTAATATTTTCACCGGAAAGGTGTAATAATTTAATGGTATCGATTAAAGGTAAACCTGCTCCTACATTGGTTTCGTATAAATAGCGCCTGTTGTTTTTGTTCAACGTATATCTTAGTTTACGGTATTCATCAATAGGTAAAGTGTTGAAGATTTTATTGGAAGAAACCAGGTCAAATCCGTTTTCAGCTAAAGTGTGATAGTTTTTAACAAAATCTTTGCTTGCCGTATTATCAACCACGATCAGGTTTTCCAATTGGTTTTCCTTGGAAAAATTAATAAGGGTTTCAACGCTTGAAGGGTTTTCTGCAACCAAAACCTCATCGCTCCAATTATTGTCAAAACCTTTTTTATTGAAGGCAATTTTTCTGGAATTGGCTACAGCAACCACTTTTAGATCTATTTTTTTACGTCTCTTGATCTCATCCGAGGATTCCAGTACCTGATCGATCAGGGTTTTCCCAACATTTCCGTGTCCGATAATTGCCAGATGAACGGTTTTAGGCTTTTTGAAAATCTCAGATTCAATGATATTTTTTGCTTTCTCATCCTGCGAAGACGTCACTACGATATTAACTCTGTTTTCGCTTGCAATCTGGTTTAAAAGCAATGGAAAAACATTGTTTCTGGCCAGTTCAACAAGTACTTTATTATAATCCTCGGAAACAAAGCCCAGTACAGAAACATTATTGATGCTGTAAATCTGGGAAACTTTTCCGGATTTTCTTTCGGCTTCAAATTCTTCAATCAGGCAGCTTACCGCATTTTCGGCATCATTTTCCTGAACAAGGATAGAAATTCCATTTTCAATAGCCTGCTGTGAGATAACCCCTACACTAATTCTTGCCAGTGTAAGTGCTTTAAAAATTCGTCCGTCCACTCCTATTTCTCCAAGGAAATCTTCGCCTTCGAACTTGATGATTGATCTGTTTTTTAAGAATCTTATTTCGTTAGCATTTTTCATTCTACAAAATATTTTTTATGATATTATTTAATTGTTCGTATTCCATTAAGAAGGCATCGTGCCCATGTATTGATTGGATCTCGTGATAGAAAACATTTTCTCTTTTTTCTTTCAGCTTTTCGAAACACATTCGAATTTCCGAAGCAGGAAAGAATAAGTCTGAATCTACAGAGATCAAATGCATTCGTGCCTTTATTTTCTCCAGCATTTTTTCTTCCGTATTAATGTTCATCAGCAGATGGTTCATCAATTTATATGCATTTAAACTAAATCTTTCGTTTAAAGCATTTCCATGGTATATCAACCAGTCTTCTGATTTCAGGCGCTTCTTATCCTGAATATATTGAGTTTGAAATCTATCGTTTAAAGATTGCGGGGTTCTGTAACACAGCATCGCATGGATTCTTGCCTTCTGTAAAGGCTCATCATGACTGTTCAGCAAAAATTTTTGAACAAGACATTGAGCATGAAGCCAGTCGTGCGTTTTAAAATCGCATGCGATCGGAATAAAAATCTCAGCTAATTGTGGACGTTTAGCCAACATCTCCCAACCGATCCCGCCTCCGAGAGAACCTCCTATAATGGCATGTAAATTTTGTATGTTTAGAGTTTCAAGTCCCTTTAAAAAGATATTTGCAATATCCGAAGGAGTGAAGTTTTCATATTCATCAATTAAAAAATCATCATAACCGTTTCCGGGAATATTGAAACACAGAACGGTGTATTTGTTGGTATCGATAACATGATTTTCCCCGATCAGCTGCTTCCACCAGCCTTTCTCTCCGGAAACATTCGAATTTCCGGTTAATGCGTGGTTTATCAAAACGATGGGTGCTGTAAACAGGTCTTTCCCAAAAAGCTGATAGCTTAATGAGATATAATGTTCCCTTCGGGAATTGGTTTGATACGAAAAATGAATATAGGTTAGTTCTGTTTTCAATTCTATTATATTTTATAACACAATTGAAAATGCCATGAGAAATGGCTGAAAGAACTTCAGTAAGTTATCTGTCCAAAATAATTTTGGTAGAACGTAGCACCTTCTTTACTTGCGCAAAGGGTTGCTAAGGTTTCACAGGGTCTATTCCCTCAACCTTTCTTGATAACATTTTCAATATTTGAATGAACGATGGTGCAAAGATAGTTTTTTTCTTTTAAATATTTAAGAAAATTTAATTTATTCTATAAAAACCCCATAAACAAAAGATTTTCAAGGCTATGTTAAGAATTGTTCAGCGATCGAAAATTGGAATTATTTCTCAAAAAAGCTACCTTCGTACTAGAAAATGATGAGATATGATTGCTGAAAAACAAAGACTACAAGATATAAACTGGAAAAACTGGGGACCCTATGTAAGCAACAGGCAATGGGGAAATGTTCGTGAAGATTACAGCCCGAACGGGAATGCATGGGGATATGCGAACCACGACAATGCTGAAAGTTACACATACAGATGGGGAGAGGAAGGTATTGCCGGGATTTCGGATACGAAACAACTTTTGTGTTTTGCTCTTTCTTTCTGGAATAAAAAGGATAAGATCGTTAAGGAACGTTTTTTCGGGTTGAGTAATCCTCAGGGAAATCATGGGGAAGATATTAAAGAACTTTTCTATTATCTGGACAACACGCCTACTCATAGCTATATGAAAATGGTATACAAATATCCCATCAATGCATTTCCTTATGAGGATCTTGTTGCGGAAAACGGAAGACGGAGCAAAAGAGAACCTGAATATGAAATTTTCGACACGGGAATTTTCGACAACGACGAATACTTTGATATTTTTATTGAATACTGCAAAGCAGATGCTGATGATATTTTAGTGAGAGTCAGTATCCATAACAGAAGCCAAAAGGAAGCTCCAATTGTGGTTGCTCCCACGCTATGGTTCAGAAACAACTGGAAATGGGGTTATAATACATATCAACCTTTTTTAAATGCTTCTCGTGAAGATTGCATTGACATTAATCATGATAGTATTTCCATCAAAAAGCTGTATTCGAGAAACACCAATGCCAGAAGTGTGTTTTGTGATAATGAAACAAATAATCCCAAACTGCACGGAACCTTGTATTTCGGGAACACCTATTATAAGGATGGAATTAATGATCATATTGTATACGGAAGTAATACGATAAACCCTGAAAGAAGAGGAACCAAGGCTTCTTTTTTAATTGATGAAACCATTGAAGGCGGACAATTCAAAACATTTGAATTCAGATTATCGCCTCAGGATACAGATGAACCATTCGACCAGTTTGATGAAATTTTCAATGCGAGAATAGCTGAAGCCAATGAATTTTATCAGGAGGTTCAGCATGATGTAACGGATGACGATGAAAGAAATGTGCAAAGACAGGCTTTTGCCGGATTACTCTGGAATAAACAGTTTTATCACTATAATGTAGGAAAATGGCTGAAAGGTGACCCGAATTTTGAAGCGCCGAGAAATTTCAATGAGTACGTAAGAAATACGGAATGGAACCATATGCATAACAAGGACATTATTTCCATGCCGGATAAGTGGGAATATCCCTGGTACGCAACATGGGATCTGGCGTTCCACTGTGTACCATTTGCTATTATTGATGCGGAATTTGCGAAAGGACAGCTTCTTTTGCTAACGAAGGAATGGTATATGCATCCGAACGGACAGCTTCCTGCTTATGAATGGAACCTGAGTGACGTTAATCCTCCTGTTCACGCATGGTCCTGCTTCAGGGTTTTCAAAATTGATGAAAAGCATAACGGAAAACCGGATCTATTATTCCTTGAAAAGGTTTTTCAAAAGCTGCTTCTTAATTTCACCTGGTGGGTGAACCGAAAGGATAAAAACGGTAAGAATATTTTCGGGGGAGGTTTCCTCGGATTGGATAATATCGGTGCTTTTGACCGGAATATGATCCTGAAAGACGGACAGCATCTCGAACAGGCGGATGGAACAAGCTGGATGGCAATGTATGCTTTGAATATGATGAGAATTTCCATGGAGCTTGCCCAATATTATCAGGTGTATGAGGATATGGCAATCAAGTTCTTCGAACATTATCTTTACATTGCTGAAGCGATGGAGAATTTAGGGGAAGGAACAAAAGGCTTATGGAATGAGGAGGATGGCTTCTTCTATGATGTTCTTCAGCTTGGAAACGGCGACAGTGTTTCTTTACGATTAAGGAGTATTGTTGGATTAATCCCGATGTTTGCGGTTGAAATTATTGATCACCATTTATTGGAAAAGATGCCTAATTTCAGGGAAAGAATGGATTGGGTATTGAAGAATAAGCCTGAATTAACAAAATTAGTCTCTCATTGGGAAGAAGAAGGACAGGGAAGAAAGCACTTGATGAGTATTTTACGTAAAACAAGACTTACCAAAGTATTGAAAAGAATGCTTGATGAAAATGAGTTTCTGAGTTCTTACGGAATTCGCGCAATGTCCAAAGTATATGAAGAAAACCCGTTTATTTTTTCTGTTCACGGCAATGAAAATGCGGTGTATTATACGCCTGCGGAAAGTGACAGCAGGATGTTCGGTGGTAACAGTAACTGGAGAGGACCTATCTGGTTCCCTATCAATTTCCTGATTGTTGAAAGTTTACAGCGCTTCCACTTTTATTACGGCAACAGTATGAAAGTGGAGTTTCCAACGGGAAGCGGAGAGAAGAAGAACCTGGATGAAGTAGCCCAAAATATCAGCAACAGGCTTTGTTCTATTTTCTTAAAGGATGAAAACGGAGAAAGGGCATTCAATGGTGGAAACGGAAAGTTCAATTATGACGAGTATTTCAAGGATTATATTACTTTTTATGAATATTTCCATGGAGATAACGGACGGGGTGTGGGAGCCTCGCATCAGACAGGATGGACAGCTACTGTAGCCAAGCTAATGAAACCGAGAATGACATTATAATTAAAGCCTCTTCAAAAAAGAGGCTTTTCGTTTACCTTTATTACAATAATACAATCACTATAATTAACATTATTTTATTAATATTTGATAAAAATGATCGAATAGTATTGAATTTCTTTCAATGCATTATATAAATTGGTCCGATAAACTAATTTTACTGTATGATTATGAAACAAAAACTATTACCTACTTTATGCCTGGTTTTATCAGGCTTATTTACAAACCAAATCAGCGCCCAGGAGTTTCAGCCGATCCCTATTTCAAGCGGGTATTCAGCTGATGTAATTGCTAATGGTGTCGGATCATCCAGCACATCTACCAATAATGATGTTGATGGTGTAAGTTACGCCTTTGTTTCTAAGGATTTCCAGCTGACGACTACCAGCCCAGCACTTTCTTATGGCTTACCTGTCAATGGAATTATTGCTTCAGCAGTAGCTTCTACTTCAGGATTGAATTATCAGCTGGCCTCTTATAGTGGCAATAACTCATTAAGATTGCTGAACACTAATGATAACGGAACGCTTGTGTTTACTACGCCTACTGCTGCTTTAAATTTATACATGCTGGCAACAGGGGGAAGCGGAGCATGTACTGTGGATATAGATGTTAATTTCCTGGATAATACCTCCCAGACCTTTACAGGAATCAGTATTTCCGACTGGTATGGAGGAAGCAATTATGCGATCCAG
The DNA here is from genome assembly GCF_042849955.1 of Chryseobacterium barbadense. Lineage (NCBI taxonomy): Bacteria > Pseudomonadati > Bacteroidota > Flavobacteriia > Flavobacteriales > Weeksellaceae > Chryseobacterium > Chryseobacterium barbadense. The sequence goes on along the minus strand of NZ_BAAFHL010000011.1, from coordinate 44,677 downwards.
GGAATTGGAAGAATCAATATTACTAATGATGGTTTGGAATCGGGAGGCGGAACTAATCCCAGATTATATCAAATTCCTTTAGCAATCAGCACCAGCAATCAATCTAAACCTATTAAAAGTGTAACGGTAACCAAAACGGGTACCGGTGGAATTCCAAATATTTTTGCATTTTCTGCAGATGTATATTCTTCGTGCCCGGCTCCTACCAATATCACTTACACTTCCAATGTAGATGGCGCAACATTGAACTGGACTGCTCCTGCCACTGCTCCTTCTGCAGGTTATGATTATTATTACAATGCTTCTCCTACTCCTCCTACCGCAACCACCACCCCTACCGGAAACGTTTCCGGAACTACTGTGACAATCGGTGGTCTACCTACAGGGCAGTCATATTATTTCTGGGTAAGATCAAACTGCGGTTCTTCACAAGGTTTCTGGAAAATGAAAGAATTCACAACGGGACAAGTTTCTGCTACATATACTTCTGGAGATATCAATACCATGTACAGCAGTGGAGCTCCTGATGTAACGTCTACAACGAATTGCCCGGCAACTCTTTCCATAAATGTTCCCGCAGGATATAAAATAAAATCAACAACGGTTTCTTATAATATGAGCACTGTAGCGGACGGATGGATGTCTGAGCAAAACAGCTTACTGATCTGCTCTACTTCCGGTACCAGTGAAAACGCTGTTTCTACAGGCTCCGGAAATACCAGTGGAACTTATTCCTATAACAGATCCGGGCTTACTATTGCCAATACATTATCCGGAACTGTAAATTTTGAATTAAGAGCCTGGAGAACTTACGGAGGCTCTGGCTGTAGTGCGGATTACAACAAGGTAGATAATAATACATGGAAGGTAACTGTGACGCTGGAACCATTAGCCTTGGCTGTTAACGAAGTAAGCAAAGAGAAGGAGAGATTGGCTTATCCAAATCCGTTCCATGAAGCCATCAATATCGAAAACTCCGGCAGTGTAAAACGTATTTCCATTACTGATTTCTCAGGCATCACTGTAAAAACGGTTGATAATCCTACTTCACAGCTTCACCTTGGAGATATCAAATCCGGAATATACATTCTGACTCTGATTCTGAAAGATGGTTCTATGAAGAGCACAAAAATTATTAAAAGATAAACAATATGTAACCATAAAAAAGCCGGATAAATTATCCGGCTTTTTTAGTATTTTATTTTAATCAACTTTTTCTCCGTTTACAAAAACTTCGTAGCCGATCTCTACAGTAGGTTCCAACGTTTTGGAAACCGAACAATATTTTTCAAATGAGAGCTGGGCAGCTTTCAATGCTTTTTTAGGATCTATAGTCCCTTCCAAAAGAAATTTAACGTTAACAGATTTAAATGGTTTGGCATCCTCTACAGGAATTCTTTCCCCTTCTACCTCCGCTTTAAAATCTGTAATTTCCTGTCTCTGCTTTTTTAAAATAGAAACAACGTCTATTCCGCTGCATCCGGCTACTGCCATCAAAACACTTTCCATTGGTGATACTCCCTTTGCTCCGGGTTGTGAAGTGTTATCCAGAAGAATGGAATTTCCCTGGGAATTGGTGCATTCAAATAAAAAATCGTCGTTGATTCTGTTAAGTGTTATTTTCATTGTTGCTTGTTGCTTGTTGCTTGTTGCTTGTTGCAAAATTATAAAATTCCCCTTGCTTTTATCTCTAAATATTTATTGATAACATCGATATTTAAATTTTCCGGAAGCGTATACACAGTATAAATTCCATATTTACGGAGTTCCTGAATGATGAGTTTCTTTTCGAATTCAAATTTCTCTGCGATGATCTCATCATAGATTTCCTGCATACTTTCCGGATTTTTATGAATCAGCGTATGGAGTTCTGCATTTTTGAAAAACACCACGACCAATAAATGGTTTTTGGCAATTCCACGCAGGTATTTCAACTGACGGTTTAATCCGTCCAGTGTCTCAAAATTGGTAAAAAGTAAAATTAAACTTCTTTGATTGATCGAATATTTCACATCCTGATACAAGCGATTAAAATCACTTTCAAAGAAATTGGTTTTGATATTATAAAGAGCTTCTGAAATTTTCTTCAGCTGTCCTGATTTATTTTCAGCCGCAATTTTATTTTCCGTTTTTTTCGAAAAAGTCATCATTCCTGCTCTATCACCTTTTTTCAAAATAATATGAGATAAAGCCATGGTGGCATTGATCGAATAATCGAGAAGGCTTAACCCGTTAAAAGGCATTTTCATGGTTCGTCCCGTGTCAATAAGCATAAAAATGCGCTGGGATCTTTCATCCTGGAACTGATTGACCATTAGACGATTCACTTTCGAAGTTGCTTTCCAGTTGATCGTTCTGATATCATCTCCGGGAACATAATCCTTGATTTGCTCAAATTCCATGGTATGTCCAAGCTTTCTTATTTTTTTAATCCCACCCAATAAAAATTCGCTTTGAAGCGCCATTAGTTCGTATTTTCTGAGATGAATAAAAGACGGATAAGAAGGCAATATGATGTCTTTCTGGAAATTAAATCTCTTCGAAACAAGCCCTATAGGTGATGATACATAGAGATTCAGGCTTCCAAAATGATATTCGCCTCTTTCTTTAGGCTCCAAAATATATTGAAAATAACTGTTCCTCCCAGGTTCAATATGTTTTTTTATAAAAAAATCTCTTTTCTGAAACTGGAAAGGGATTTCATCCATGACTTTCACATCAATGGTAAATTGATAATTGTTTTTGATGTCTATTTTCACCGGATTTTCATCTCCATTGGATAATTTTTCAGGCAAGATTCTTTGTGCTAATATTCCATCTTTTTGGTTAAAAACCAATAGGTAATCTACCATTGTTGCCAGAAAAGCAAGCAACAGAATACCATGAGCCACCCACATCAGAAACGGAAAGAAAAATGCAAAAACATACAAGATCCCTACTCCGATGAGCGTGAAGAAAAAGCGGTTATTAATGTATAGGTTTTTCATTCTTTAAAGGTTGCAGATTTTAGGGGTCAGGTTGCAGCAGGCCACGTAAAGGTAACTATGTGCTACCTAACTACTTACTACTACCTGTTTATCTATCTTGGTATTTCTATTCCTTCTAAAATCTGGCGTATAATTTCATCGGCTGTTAAGCCTTCCATTTCCCTTTCCGGCGAAACGATTACCCTGTGTCTCAACACGGCATAGCTCGCTTCTTTAATATCTTCAGGTGTTACAAAATCTCTTCCTCTTAATGCCGCAAAAGCTTTTGAGGCTGTTAATAATGCTAAGCTTGCTCTTGGAGATGCTCCCAAGTACAAGAACTGGTTTTCTCTGGTATTGATAATAATCTTAGCAATATATTCCATCAGTTGAGACTCAACAATGATTTCTTTAACGAGATGTTGATAATTTTTCAGCTGCTGAGCTGTGACCACACGGTTCACTACTTCTGTTTTATCTTCTACCTTGCTTTCATGTTGATTTTTAATGATCGCTATTTCCTGTTCAAGATTAGGATAGCTGACATTGATCTTAAATAAAAAACGGTCCAGCTGTGCCTCCGGAAGCCTGTAAGTTCCTTCATGCTCAATCGGGTTTTGTGTTGCCACTACCAAAAATGGTTCCTCCATCTGATAGCGGGTACCATCCATGGTGATCTGTCTTTCTTCCATTACCTCAAACAAAGCAGCCTGGGTTTTGGCTGGAGACCGGTTGATCTCATCAATTAAAATAAAATTGGAGAAGATAGGTCCTTTTTTAAATTCAAACTCTGAATTTTTAACACTGAAAACTGAAGTTCCTAAAATATCCGACGGCATCAGATCCGGCGTAAACTGAATCCTGCTGAATCCTACATCAATTGTTTTGGCCAGTAATTTAGCTGTAATGGTTTTGGCAACACCGGGAACTCCTTCAATCAGAACATGCCCGTTCGACAATAAAGCGGCCAAAAGATGTTCCACCATATTTTCCTGTCCTACGATTACTTTGGCAATTTCTGACTTTACTTTTTCCAGGCTTGCCCGAAGTTCAATTAAATCTATTCTGGATTCAAAATCGTTTTCTTTTTTATCAAAAGGTATAGAACTTTGATTTTCTAAATTCTCAAAATTTTCAAGGTTTTCCATCAATTAATAATTTATCAATTTAGTAATATTAAATGTAACAAGATTCTTATTCAGAATGATGATTCATTATCATTCTTTTGCAGATTCATAACAACATTCTTATTCTTTTATTTTAAAATGTCATCCAACAGATGATTCATTCTTATTAGGTCTTCTTTCATAACAGCTGCATACGGATCCTGACCTTTTTTAATCAGATTTACCGCCTCGCTGATCATTTCGACCGGTTTTCCTGTTTTCAGGTGAAGCTTATTGGCAAATTCTTCATTCAGATGCTGAGTATCAATCAGCAGGTCCATTCTTACTTTATTTAAGAAATATTGAGCTTTTTTAGCCATCATATCATGGAAATCCCCTTCCTGGAGATATAAATTCCCAATGCTTTTCACGAAATCTACAGACGTATTCTTCAGCGGTTCAATGACAGGGACAACACGCTGTTTCCTCTTGGCATTAAAAAAAACAAACAGCACCAATCCTCCTAAAAATACCCACCAGGCATATTTTAAAGCCGGTTTTGAGAGGATAAACCTCATAAAAAAGTTTGAAGCTTTAGTATTACTTTCCACAAACCACAATGTTTCCCTGTCCTCAAGATACGAAAAAACATCCTGGGTATATTTTACATTTCCGGTTGTAAGCAGATAGTAATTGGTAAGAAAAAGAGGTTCATTATGTACATATATATTGCCTTTTCCAATTTTTGCTTTAATGAAATTGGCATAAACAACGCTGTCTTTTTCTATTGCTTTCCCAAGGATTTCAACTTCAGGTTTCACAAACTCAAATCCTTTTCCAGAAGGGAATTTATCAAGTCTGATAAAATCGTTCTGATATTTTTTATCTGTCAGTTTTAAAACATTTTGTTCTCCATAGGACACCTGTGCATTAAAAAAGCCTATACTGTCCGAAATGGCTTTGGGGAAATAACTTGTAATCACCATTGCGTCAGAACCTTTGGCCACCTCATTCAGGATTTTATTCCACGATTCTTCATCCATATCACGCTCCACCACTAAAATATTATGCAGGCCTTTCTTATGTTGATTATAATAATCATAAGGGTTCTGATCTATCTTTTTAAGATTGTTTTTAAACAAATATTTTACTTCTTCATTGAAAACAAATAGCCCGAAAGGAGACTTTTCATTGACATCGAAATTTTTCCGCCAATCCACCACCTCTTTCTTGTTAACCTCAAACAATGCCATAATCACCATAATCATGATGAAAATAACAGCATATATTTTGAAATTTTTGTTCATAGTAATTTATGGTTTGAATGACTGGTATTGATTTTTAAATTTCAGATAGGTCTGCTCTTCAATATTGAACTCTCCATACCAAACATAATCGAATATATAAGACAAATTAAAAAATTCATCCTTTAAAGTCCCTTGCTTTAATTCTGCAATATAATCTTTATTGGTTTTTTCAGGATTCCAGTTGATCCGTTTTTTATCGCTCAACTTTTTGAGAATAAAAAGAAACTGATAACGGATTGCCGAACGATAGTCTCCTGACCTCTCGAACCGGGCAATACTTTCCGGAAAATTAATTTCATGAATATTTTCGTGAAGTTCTTCTTCACGGATATCCACTTTTTTATTCTTTCTGCCAAAAATAAAACTGCCGTCTTTTCCGAGGAGATATCTCACAATAAAGTAAAGTAAAAACCCGACAAGAAGAATAGCAAAAATGCGAATAAGGGTTTCTGTTGCTTTTGTTGATTTGGTGAAAACCGTATCTCCAAAAATACGTTCAAGTATTTGAGCTATTTTCCGCCGGAGCTTTTGCCCGAAAGATTCTCTTGGTTTAGAGGTAGAATAGTCAAATTCTTTTGATTTATATCTTGCCGGAAGATTTTCCCTGAATTTTTTAGGATGTACAGTATTTTCTGAAACCGGATTTTGTCTGAGTATAGAATCTGCAGGATACATGTTTTTATAATATCCCTCACTCAGTGAATCCACTATATATTCTTCCACCTCCGGTTCAGGGTCATCTTGAGCGTTTACTGATCCAAAGGAGATTATACACAACGAAAAAGCAAACAACAGTTTATTCATTACTTCCTATAGTTTCTATTTCGGCAAGCTCTACTTTTTGATGAAGATCTGTTCTGCTATCATAATACATCAACCCAGCATTGACATACATTAAATTGTACATGAAAAGACTAACAAGTATTGAAATTCCATACATCACGAAGAAAAATATTCCGGTTGTCCCAGTGAACGGATTTTGCTCAAAATTGCCATCCTGTGGAGTGGTAAGTAAGGAACCATAGACAAAAAACATGGGAATAGAGGTAAAAATACTGGAAATAATATACAGGATGATAAAAATAATGATGGTTGCCCCCCAATATTTCCAAAATGGAGATCTTTCTCTTCCATTGGTATAGGAAAACTGAGCCCTTAAGGAATAGCTCAGGCTTTCGAAAAATCCTCTGCTGGTATTGAAAAAATCATACATCAGGAAGGTAGTAACATTAATGACCACCGGATAAAGGAGAAGGATCAGAAAGAATCCTATAACAATCATCATTAATGCAGCAGAAATTCCAAATATTAAAATGGTCAACGGTGTTACAATAAACATCATTCCCATACAAAGAATGGCAATTCTGCCTATATTACTCTTAAAATCATTGAGGATATCATCTGTTCTTATTTTTTCCTGGCCCTGAGCAAGTCTTTTCAAATAAAAGACCGGGTATAGATAATTAACAATCATCAGAATGATAAAAAGGAAAAAAGTCAGTATTCCGATACCGATAAACATTCCCATATTTTCTTCGAAGTATTGTTCGAAATAACCGCTCTCTCCACTCAGATTGGATCTGAAAACCTGTGAAAAAAGTTCTCTATATCCAAATATACAGACCACTACCATCAGAATAAGCAACAAGCCGTTGATCAATATATAATTCTTAAAATAATTTTTTCCATATAATTTGAAAAAATTAAAGCTGTCACTAATGAAAGTGCCAAAGTCTCTTTTCTTATAAAGCTGCATTGCTGATCTGGTTATTTAGTTTTTTATGCACAATGGAAGGATATATAAAATAATAAAACCCGATAATAGCCAATGAACCAAGGATAATAATCAGGTTCAGAACCAAAGGCATTTTTAAGGCATGTCTTGTTACATATCCTTCAATAATTCCTGCGCAGATTGTAAAAGGAATTGTACTTAAAAATATTTTGAAAGAATCTTTAAATCCATTTTTAAAAGAATTGAGACGAGAAAATGTTTTTGGAAACAGGATGGATGTCCCCAAGATCAATCCGCACATGGCTTCCACCACCATGGAAAAGATTTCAAAAACACCATGAAGCCAGATTCCTCTTGCGCTATCTTTCAGCGCCCCGTAATCATAAAAGAAATATTGAAACGAACCCAGCATCACACTGTTTGAAAGTAAGACGTACAATGTACCCACTCCCGCAAAAATTCCATAGATATACAGTTTCGCTCCGACACCAATGTTATTAAAAATAATTCCGATTGTGCTTCCCCATGTTGACCCTTTCTGATAAACCCCGACAGCATTTCCTTTCTTGATGTTTTCGATGGTTTCATTCACATAGCCCTCACCTAAAATAATAGTAGCAAATTCTTTATCATAGATGGCAGAAAGCACCCCGATCAAAGTAAATAAAATAAAAAACAGAAAAGCATACAGCAAATATCTCCTGTACTGATACACCAGTAAAGGAACTTCAGTTTTGAAGAAATACATGATTCTGTTTTCCTCAACTCTTCTGGTCTTATAAATTTTCTGAAAGATCTGTGATGAAAGGTGATTCAGATAAACTGTCGTATTACTTTTAGGATAGTAAGTCTGGGCAAATGAAAGATCATTGATGAGATTAATATACAGTGAAGACAGGTCATCCGGATTTTTTTTAATTTTCCCTTGAATAACCTGCTCTATTCCCAGCCATTTTTCTTTATTTTGTTTTATGAAATAAACTTCTCTCATAATCTGTAAGGCTAAAATAATAAAAATTATGTCTCAAATTGCGATTAATACTTCACAAAATGTAAATATTAATTTCAACATTGCCAGTGTTGGAGAAAGAATGCTTGCTTTCATCATAGATCTCCTGATTAAGGTGGCTTATGTAATTCTAACGTTTTATCTGTTCTTCAATGTTTTTGACCTCGGCTATATCATATCCGGAATGGATCAGTGGTCTGTTATTGCCATTTATATTGCTATTACATTCCCCGTTTATATTTATCCTGTAGTATTGGAGAGCTTAATGGAAGGGCAGACTCCCGGTAAAAAAGTGATGAAAATCCGTGTTGTAAAAATCGATGGATATCAGGCGAGTTTCGGGGATTATATGATACGTTGGATTTTCAGGATCATTGACACATCTTTTGCCGGACTGATCGGTTTAATTTCCATGATCGTATCCAAGAACAATCAGCGTCTGGGAGATATTGCTTCCGGAACAGCAGTCATCTCATTAAAGAACAGCATCAATATTTCGCATACTATTTTAGAGAATATTCATGAAGATTATATCCCGTCCTTTCCGCAGGTTATTGCTTTAAGCGATAACGACATGAGAATTATTAAAGATAATTATACCAAAGCATTACGAGTGGACGACAGAGAGATCATCAGCAGACTCTCCGATAAGATCAAGGGAATCCTAAAGCTTGAAATAGATCCTACGAAAATGACGGAAAGACAATTCATCAACATCATCATTAAAGATTACAATTACTACACAGGAAAAGATTGAGTTTGAAACGGGGAGCAAGGGTTCGGTGATAGCACTTCCTTTTTTCAAACTTTTTTTGTATCTTTATTCATAATGCTTTGATTATGAAATTTGAAAACAACAAATCCGGAAATGGTGGGGTTCTTACTTTAAACAATGAAATTAAAGAAGTCGGAAGGCTGACTTATACTATTTTTCCGGAGGAAAACAGATTTATTATTTCTTTTGTCCTGGTACATCCGGAGTTTGAAGGAAGAGGAATGGGAAAATTTCTGGTAGAAGAAGCCATCAGGTTTGCCCGGGAAAACAAGTGGAAAGTTTATCCACATTGTTCTTATGCAAGATCTGTGATGATGAGGATGAGTGATGTAGATGACGTTTTTATCAGAAATTAATCATAAAAAAAAGTTCTCTTTACAGAGAACTTTCTATACTATTGTGGGCAAACCACATCCGGACAATAAATTCCCGGACATCTTGGTCTTCCATCCGTAGGACAACATTGTTTTGAACATCCGATAATAATCCCACCCGCAATTTCTTTCAATTCATTTCTGGAAAGTGGTTTTTGAAGCATTTTTAAATTTTTCATATTAAAGATTTTATAGGTTAGTTCTTTAATAACTTAAAGTATGCTTATTTTATTATGTAAGGGGGGCTTTTTATATTTTTAAAACCTCTTCAATAAGAATTTTCTCAATATCATCAGGATAGTCTACCCGTAGATGATGATCAGAAGCCACCCAGCCTTCTATTTCTTTTAATTCCAGTATTTTAGAATTCGGAATTCCTATTTTATCCAATGCACAGGCATTACACTCCTGCTCATACTGGTTGTGTATAGGAATAACAAATAATTTTTTATCCATAAAAAGAGCTTCCGCAGGAGTTTCAAAACCTGCATTGCAAAGAATTCCTTCACAGCTTTCAAAATATTTCAGGTATTGGGTTTCATCTATCGGAAATATTTCTACATTACCTTCTCTGAATTGCAGGTTGCTGTATTTAGAGAACACTTTCCATTCAACAGGGATCTGTTTTAAGATCCTGATGATATTTTCGTCAGAAAAACTGGGCAGATATACCACATAAAACCCTTTTTTATCCGGGGTAAGATTTCTGATTTTCCTCCGGATAACCGGTTTTTTGATCTGCGGATGATAATTTTCAAAATGAAAGCCTATTTTTCTTTCGCTGGGAACATAATATTTTAAAACCATTTCTCCAAAGAAATCTTTTTTTTCCGGCTTTGGAGTTTCTTTAAAGCTCATCGATGCCTGATGGCTCAATTCGATCATGGGTAATTGCTTCAATTTGCAAGCCCAGCCTGTTAGCGGTTCGAAATCATTAATAATCAGATCATAATCAGATAACTTGAGATTTTTAATATCTTTTGCTGCCTCTATGAATTTATTCTCTGTAAATGTTTTTCGGTAGGATAAACCGCCGGTTTTATTATAAAGAAGGGAAATCCCTTTAAATTGAAAATTGATGTCAAAATCAGCCTTTAATTGAGATTGGTGGCCACTAATTAAAGTATCGACGGACACATACTTTTTCAGAAGAGGAATTATTTCCTGAGCCCTTGCTATGTGCCCATTTCCGGTACCTTGAAATGCGTAAAGGATTTTCATTGAGAAAAATTGGTTACTATTTTTAAAAGTTCGGAAGTATCCATCTCCTTAATTTCTTCAGCTTCATCATCTTTAAGCAAGTGCTTATGATCATCATAATAAAAAATCTTCCATTCATTGTTATGATACTCCAAAGCTGACAGGTTCTCAATCCAGTCTCCTGAATTGAGGTAGGTACAGGATCCTTTTTTATTAACCACTTCGCGGATCTGCGGCTGATGAATATGTCCGCAGATGACGTAATCGTAATGATTATCAATAGCAAGCTCGGAAGCCGTCATTTCAAAATCGCCAATATATTTTACGGCTTTTTTTACATTATTTTTGATCTTCTTTGAAAATGAATATTTTTCCTTACCCATTTTTTCTAAAAACCAATTGACGACATTATTGATTATAATCAGCAAATCATATCCTTTGCCCCCTAATTTAGCAATCCATTTTGAATGCTGTACTGAGGCATCAAAAACATCTCCGTGAAAAATCCAGGTCTTTTTGTGATTAATATCCAGACAGATTTTGTTGCATACTTTTAATTTACCCAATTCGAAGTCGGTAAACTTCCGGAACATTTCATCATGGTTTCCGGTAATGTAATAAACGTCTGTATTTTTAGTGGCAAATGAAAGGATTTTTTTAATCACTTTCAGGTGGGGTTTAGGAAAGTAAGACTTTTTGAACTGCCAGATATCAATAATATCCCCATTCAAAACTAAGGTCTTAGGTTGAATTGAATTCAGATATCTCAGTAATTCTTTAGCCTTACATCCATAAGTTCCCAAATGCACATCCGATATAACTACTAATTCAACGTTTCTTTTCATAGTTTTATGCAAAGAAACTAATTGAAAATTAACTATATATGAATGTTATATTAATTTTATAAAGAGTTCATCAACTCTTCTGTAATTTCCATATTATGATACACGTTTTGCACGTCATCGTCTTCTTCGAAACGTTCAAGCATTTTCATATTAGCTTTGAACTGTTCTTCTGTTACTTCTTTTGTATTATTAGGAATTCTTTGAAGCTCAGCACTTTTGGCTTCAATTCCTAATTCATCCAACTTATGGGATAATGAACCAAAATCTTCAAAAGCCGTAGTGATCATTACTTCATCTTCATCTTTATCTATTTCTTCTGCACCTCCATCAATCATCTCCATTTCAAAATCATCCCAATCCATTTTGATCTGTGATAAATCCAGATTGAAAATTCCTTTTCTATCAAAAATAAAAGCTAATTCTCCATTTTTCCCAAGATTTCCGTCAAACTTATTGAAAACAGCTCTTACGTTAGCAACGGTTCTTGTCGTATTATTGGTTGTGCATTCCACAAAAAACGCTACTCCGCCCTGACCGTATCCTTCATAGGTAATTTCTTCATAATTTTCAGCATCTGCTCCGCTTGCCTTTTTAATTGCTCTTTCTACATTGTCTTTTGGCATATTGGCTCCTTTTGCATTTTGGATGCATCTTCTTAATGCCGGATTTGATTCAGGGTCAGGCCCACCTGCTTTTACCGCTAACGCAATATCTTTACCTATTTTAGAGAATGTTTTGGCCATTTTATCCCAACGGGCCATTTTAGAAGCTTTTCTATATTCAAATGCTCTTCCCATTTTATTTTTAAATTTTCAACAAAATTAGTTAAAAGTCGACGAAAAAAAAATACCTCCAAAAACTTGGAGGTATTTATTATTTAGAAAAATTAATTATTTTCTTTTTTTAGTAGTTTTCTTTTTAGCAGGAGCTTTTTTCACTGGAGCATCTTCGTAATCTTTTTTCTTGATTGCGTTCCACTCGTCAGCGTTCTCGATAGCTTTTACAACTACTTTTCTGTCAACTTGTCTTTCAGCGTCAGAAGCTTTTTCAGAAACTGTAGCCTTAGATTCACCAACACCTACAGATTTAAGAGCGTTAGGATCTACACCTCTAGCATCTAAAGCAGCAACTACTGCAGCAGCTCTTTCTCTAGAAAGTTTCAAGTTATAAGCTTCAGAACCTTTAGCATCAGTTCTACCTTCTAATAGATAGTTACCTCCATCTTTCTTAATGATGTCAGCAGCAGCATCTAATGCAGGAGTAGATTCAGGCTTGATAGTAGCTTTGTTAAAGTCGAAATAAACACTTCCTAATTTTGTCTCAACATCAATAGCTGTCTGAGTCTTAGGCTTAGGACATCCGTTGTATTCTGGCAAACCAGGGACTGTAGGACAAGCATCATCTTTATCTAAGATACCGTCTCCGTCTGTATCTGGCCAAGGACAACCGTTGTTTTCAGCAGGACCTGCTACTGTAGGACAAGCATCATCTTTATCGATAACACCATCACCGTCTGTATCTGGCCAAGGACAACCGTTGTTTTCAACTGGACCAGCTACGTCTGGACATTGATCGTCTTTATCTGGAACTCCGTCACCGTCTGTATCAGGACATCCTTGGAATTCAGGTAAACCTGGAGTATCTGGACAAAGATCGTCTTTATCTAGGATTCCATCTTTATCTCTATCTCTGTTACCAAATCTAAAGTTCAAAGATGCAGAAGCTTGCCAGAAGTTAGCTACATTAGCTTTGTCACCAGGAGTTGAAACGTAATCTCCCTGGATACCAAGACCGAAGTTTTTAGTTAACCAGAAGTTTGCTCCAGCACCTGTAGCAACTGTAAAGAAGTTAGCTTTTCCATTTTCATTCCCGTTTTCACCGTTCGAGATTATATCGCCATTAGCGTCAACTCTTGGAAAAGTAAGTGCTGTGTAATCATGTCTTAAGTAGTTAGCACCTACTCTTAAATATGGATCAAACCAAGACTCTTCATTCCATAAAAGACCTGCAGCTTTAGCTTGGAAACCAAGACCTGTCATAAGGAAAAATTCTTTCCCCATGTTAAATCTTTTGTTATCAACGTTTCCTACAGTAGTCTGCCAGTCAATTACTAAACCTTTACCGATATTTCTAGCAACCGTTAGTTTAGACAATGGAGGTGTAATAGAGAAGTTGTTCATATTGAACATTGTCTTCGTCAAATTCTTAGCAGAGAACGTATTACTGAAATTACTTCTCTGTGCCATATGGTTTTCCGCATGAGCACCAACTCCGATCATCCACGGATTATTGGTAGTCTGAGCGAATACAGTAGAAGCAACAGTAAGTGCCAATGCTGAAATTCCTAATTTTAGATTTTTCATAGAATTAAATGATTAAATAATTGATAATGCAAAATAAATATAATTTTTCTTTATATACAAAGTTTTTTAAATGATTTTTAACTTTTCTTTAATATTCTGTCCAGGCTTCGTTTATTTTCTCTATCTTTTATGCTCTCCCTTTTATCGAAAAGCTTTTTTCCTCTTCCTAACGCTATTAAAATCTTAGCCTTTCCCCTATCATTTATATATAACTTTAAAGGTATAATTGTATTTCCTACATCCTTTAGTTTCTTTTCCAGTCTTTGCAATTCTTTTTTGTGCAACAGCAATTTCCGTTCCCTTTTTGTTTTGTGGTTATAAAATGTTCCCAATTTATACTCATCAATCATCATATTAATAATGTATAACTCCCCATCAATAAACTGACAGAAGGATTCTGCAATAGATGCCTTGGAAGACCTTAAAGATTTTATTTCTGTCCCCGTTAAAACCATTCCTGCTTCTACTTCTTCAAGAATTTCATATTCAAAACGGGCTCGTCTATTCAGTATATTTACTGTTTTCTCAATCTTCATCTTTTAAAATTTCGTTATTGAAATATATATAAAATACTTCTTATTTAAAAACTTGACTATTATAATATTACGCAATACCCAAATTCTTTTCGTATTTTTGCGCCAAATTTACAAAACAATATGTTAACAGTATCTAACTTATCTTTACAATTCGGGAAAAGAGTTCTTTTTGACGAGGTAAATATTATGTTTACCAAAGGAAACTGCTACGGAATTATCGGAGCAAATGGAGCAGGAAAGTCTACATTCCTTAAAATATTAACAGGAAAGCAAGATCCAACTACAGGAAATGTATCTTTAGAGCCAGGAAAAAGAATGTCTGTTTTGGAGCAGGATCACTTTGCTTATGATCAATATACTGTTCTTGAAGCTGTTTTGAGAGGAAACAAAAAATTATTCGAGATAAAAGAGGAAATGGATGCATTATATGCAAAAGAAGATTTCTCTGACGAAGATGGTATTAAAGCTGGTGAACTGGGTGTAATCTATGATGAAATGGGAGGATGGACAGCTGAATCTGACGCTCAGACTATGCTTTCCAATGTGGGTATCTCAGACGACATGCACTGGCAAATGATGAGTGAACTTGAGAATAAAGACAAAGTAAAAGTTCTTTTAGCTCAGGCTCTGTTTGGTAATCCGGATGTGCTTATTTTGGATGAGCCTACGAACGATCTTGATATTGAAACCATTTCCTGGTTAGAAGATTTCCTTGCTGATTACGAAAATACGGTAATTGTGGTTTCTCACGACCGTCACTTCCTGGATACGGTTTGTACACATATCGGAGATTTAGATTATGCTAAACTTAACCTTTATACGGGTAATTATTCTTTCTGGTATCAGGCTTCTCAGCTAGCAACAAGACAAAGAGCCCAAGCTAACAAGAAAGCGGAAGAAAAGAAGAAAGAACTTCAGGACTTCATTGCAAGATTTAGTTCAAACGTTGCAAAGGCAAAACAAGCCACTGCAAGAAAGAAAATGATCGACAAATTGAATATTGATGATATTAAACCGTCTTCCAGAAGGTATCCAGCCATTATTTTCGAAATGGAAAGAGAAGCCGGAGATCAGATTTTAGATGTAAAAGGTCTTGAAAAAACTAAAGACGGAGAATTGCTTTTCTCTAATATCGATCTTAATCTTAAAAAAGGCGATAAGGTTGCCGTACTTTCTAAAAACTCTTTGGCAATCACAGAATTTTTCGAAATTTTAGCAGGAAATGCTAAAGCTGATAAAGGAACATTTGCCTGGGGGGTTACTACCAACCAGTCTCACATGCCATTAGATAATACAAGTTTCTTCCAGGAAGATATCAATCTTGTTGACTGGTTAAGACAATTCACGAAAAATGATGAAGAACGTCACGAAGAATTTGTAAGAGGATTCTTAGGTAGAATGCTTTTCTCCGGAGACGAAGCACTGAAATCTTGTAAAGTTCTTTCAGGAGGTGAAAAAATGAGATGTATGTTCAGCAGAATGATGCTTCAGAAAGCTAATGTTCTTTTATTAGATGAACCTACGAATCACTTGGATCTTGAAAGTATCACTACTTTAAACAACTCTTTATCCAATTTCAAAGGAAACATCTTATTGGCATCTCATGACCACGAAATGCTTCAGACTGTCTGTAACAGAATCATTGAGTTAACTCCTAACGGAATTATCGACAGAGAGATGACTTATGATGAGTACCTTGCTGATAAGAAGGTAAAAGAATTGAGAGAGAAAATGTATTCTTAAATAAACAGACCGTTCAAAATTTGAACGGTTTTTTTATTTAATACTTACTTACTTTTTAAAATATAATTCCCTATTTTTGTGAAATGAGTCAAAAATGGATTTATAAGCCCGAACCTGATGAGGAAATTGTGGACAGATTAAGTTCGTCACTTGGTTTTGGAACTTTCGAATCTAAACTTCTCGTTCTTAGAGGAATTGACAATTATCAGAAAGCCCGGGAGTTTTTCAAGCCAAACCTCAACGATATACATAGCCCTTTTTTAATGGCCGATATGCAAAAGGCTGTTGAACGTATTGCCACTGCCATTGAAAACGGAGAA
Organism: Chryseobacterium barbadense; assembly: GCF_042849955.1. NCBI lineage: Bacteria > Pseudomonadati > Bacteroidota > Flavobacteriia > Flavobacteriales > Weeksellaceae > Chryseobacterium > Chryseobacterium barbadense. The sequence continues at coordinate 28,398 of NZ_BAAFHL010000011.1, read as the reverse complement.
AAAATATTAGTATATGGTGATTATGACGTAGATGGGACTACCGCAGTTGCCTTAATGTATCTCTACCTCAGCAAAATTGTTGAGAAAAAATATCTGGATTATTATATCCCGGACAGGAATTCCGAAGGATACGGGATTTCAACTGAAGGAATTGATTTTGCCAAAGATCATGGTTTTTCTTTAATCATTGCCCTGGACTGTGGAATTAAAGCGATTGATATGGTTAATTATGCAGAAAATCTGGGTATTGACTTTATTATTTGTGATCATCACCTTCCCGGGGAGGAAATTCCTAATGCAGCAGCTGTGCTGGATCCAAAAAGAAGCGATTGCAGATATCCCTTTAAAGAATTATCCGGATGTGGAGTCGGATTCAAATTGTGTCAGGGATTGAACACCATTTATAAAATTCCGGAAGCTGAATTATTTGAATTAACAGATCTTCTAGCTATCTCTATTGCTGCCGATATCGTATCCATGACCGGAGAAAACAGGGTATTAGCAAAAATGGGGCTTAAAACCTTGAGAAAAACAAGAAATTTAGGATTAAGATTATTAATCCCTGAAGATAAGCTCTCACATTTTGAGATTTCAAATATTGTTTTTGAAATTGCTCCTAAAATTAATGCTGCAGGAAGAATTTCCCATGGAAAAGCCGCTGTGGAATTAATGGTTTCTGACAATTTGAAGCATGCTCACCAGATTGTTGACGATATTATGAATCTCAATGATGAAAGACGTGAGCTGGACATGAACTCTACTCTTTCTGCACTGAACCAGATCATTGAGTCCCAACAGGAAACCAAACATACTACTATTGTTTATCATCCTGAATGGAATAAAGGTGTTATTGGGATTGTAGCCTCAAGGCTTATTGAAACCTATTATAAACCTACCTTGGTTTTTACAGACGGGAATAATGGTGAAATGGTAGCTTCTGCAAGATCAGTTTCCGATTTTGACGTTCATGAGGCATTAGATCTTTGTTCAGAATATTTTCTGAAATTCGGGGGTCACCATGCCGCTGCAGGACTTTCCATGGAAAAAGATAAGTTTGAAGCTTTCAAAGAGAAATTTGAAAGAATTGTTTCTGAAAAAATCAAAGAACATCAGAAAGAACCTTCTATAACGATAGATTCTGAAATTCAGATTGATGAAATCAACAGGGAATTTATTAATTTCCACAGGAAGCTGGCGCCTTTCGGACCTCATAATATGAAGCCTATTCTTACTTTAACGAACCAGAAAGTTTCTGGATACGTAAAAACAATGGGCAAAGACAACAATCACTTAAAGTTTTTCATTAAGCAGGAGTCTACCGGAAGAAATATAGAATGTGTAGGCTTTAAACTGGGCCAGTTTGCCGAAGATTTTAAGAATAAGAACTTTGACATTGCTTTTACCTTAGAGGAAAATCATTGGAAAGGAAACGTAACGCATTATTTGAATATTAAGGACGTAAAATTCAGGAATTGAGCATTCCTAATTCCTAAGCCCTAATTTCTACTTCATGAAAAAAATCGGTTTATTTTTCGGCTCTTTTAATCCTATTCACATTGGTCATTTGATTTTAGCCAATTATATCCTTGAAAATACGGATATGGATGAGTTATGGTTTGTCGTGAGTCCGCAGAATCCGTTTAAGGATAAAAAATCCTTATTAAAAGATCATAACAGACTGGATATGGTACAACTTGCCGTAAAAAACTATCCTAAAATGAGGGTCTCCAATGTAGAGTTTTCTCTTCCGAAACCTAGTTATACGATTGATACTCTTACCTATCTTCATGAAAAATATCCAGATTATTCTTTCAGCCTGATTATGGGAGAAGATAATCTCGGAAACCTTCATAAATGGAAAAATGCAGACAGGCTCATCAGAAATCATCACATCATTGTATATCCGAGAGTTTTCGATGGTGAAAAAAAAGATTCGGAATACTTGCAGCATGAAAATATCTCTTTAATAAAAGCTCCTGTTATTGAGCTTTCTGCTACGGAAATCCGCAGTATGATCAAACAAGGTAAAAATGTACGTCCCATGCTTCCTCCCGAAGTTTTCGACTATTTAGACGGAAGTAGTTTTTATAAATAACTTCAGATGCTAAAAATTAGACTATAGAAGTTGCACTCCATTCAACTTATCATTCATCACTTATAAATGCACAATGAATTTCATCGATAAATTTTTCTCAAAATACTCACAGGAAAAGATCATCAAATGGTTTAAGCAAATTTGTATTGCTGAAGCGATTTCCTGCTTCCTCTTATACGGTATTGCCATGGTCTGGAAAAGGTATGATGAGGAAGGACTTCTTGCCACTATTTTTATTATTATCGTGGGAAACATACACGGGCTATTCTTTACCCTTTACCTTTTGCTTTGTCTGCCGGCAAGAAAAATCTACAAGTGGGATGATGAAGATTTTGTATTCGCTTTGCTTGCTGCCTTTTTCCCTTTTGCAACGATCTGGGTAGATAAAAAATTAGCCCGATTCGATAGAGAGTAAAAAGTGGCTTGAAAAACCCTTAGATAATTATCCTCTTTTATACAAAAACCATTAATTCAAAAATGTACGATTATCAACTGTATTAGTTTAATGCAGTTGGTTATTGCTCCTACATTTCTCAAGTACTAGTTTTCATTTACCATAAATGATTAATGGTAATACTATATCTTTTTGTTAATTTTTTTAAAATTTCAATTTTGCATGTAACAAATTAAACATTGAAATTGTCTAATTAAGTAAGAAGTTCAACTGTAGTAAAATTTTAATCAAATTTTTATAAACTGAAAATCAACACATTAAGGTGAGTATAAAATTATTTTTACTACTTTGTATTGCAAGATACTAAAATTATTATATATCTTTGCAATGTTAAATAATAACAAATACAAGCTATTAATAAAATTAAAAAGTCATGAAAACGCCAATTCTCATCGCAGCCTTATTTTTCAGTGGATTAGCATCTGCCCAGCAAAAAAAATCGGATTCTGTAAAAACACAGAATATTGAAGGAGTAACACTAACCAAGCAGGTTTTCAAAAAACAAAGCGACCGTTTTGTTTATGATGTTGCCGCATCACCAGTAACAAAAGGGAATACTACTTTTGATTTATTAAAGCAAACTCCCCTTCTTTCCACAACCGATGATAAAACGTTGAAAATTGCAGGAAAGAATAATGCGCTAATTTATATCAACGGAAGAAAAACCAATATGGATGCAGAATCTTTGGTACAATTCCTGAAAAATACACCTGCAGAGAATATTCAGAAAATTGAAGTGATTACGGTTCCGGGAAGTGAATATCAGGTGGAATCTTCTGACGGGATCATCAATATCGTTTTGAAGAAAAAGATGAGTGACGGAACCAGCGGTAACATGAGAATGTCTAACAGCCAGAATAAATACAACTCAAGTTCAGCAAGTTTCTCCCTTAATTATAGAAAAGATAAATTAGGGATCAGCGCAAGCTTGAATGGTGGTGAAAATATCCAGCCGCAGACATATATTTTGAGAAACGGAACCAATATGGTAAGAAATGAGTCAACGGGTGATATTGATGATCCGAACAAAAACCTTGGGGGCTATCTTAATATTGATTATCAGTTGACTGATAAAAGTAATTTAGCCCTGTCATGGAATTCCTGGGCTAACAGAAGTTACAACTCTACAATTGATCTTCTTAATGCTATCACCAAATATGATAATGAAGGAAACCTGATTTCCACTGATTATACCCGAACAAAAAATAAAGAAAATGCCCGCAGTTATAACAATTCTGTGAATCTGAACTATGAATTGAAGCTTGATTCTCTGGGAAGTAAATTGAATATGAATGCTGCTTACTTAAATTATAAGAGATTCCAGTATTCCAACAATAATACTATGCTTCCGGGAATCGCAGGTGATTTTTCACAAACCGGAAAGAAAATCATTCAGGATATTCCTCAGATCATCAATAATTTTTCAGGGACTGTAGATTATATTCAAAAGCTTAAGAACGATTTTACCATTTCCGCAGGAGGAAATTTCAATAAAACAAAAACTGATAATGATACCAAAAATTATACATATCCTTATGACAGCAACGGAAATGCGTTACAAGTAAAAGAAGATTTCAATCACTTCATTTATGATGAGAAGATCTATGGCCTGTATGTCACCTTTGAGAAGAAGTTTTCTGATAAGTTTTCAGGAAAAGTAGGAACCCGATATGAGATCACTAATAGTCTGGGTACTGCAGATAATCCTCAAAACGAAAATCCGGCGCAACAACATCAAAGAATTGAAAGAAACTATAATAATTTACTCCCTTATTTAAGTTTCAATTATGCAATCAATGACAAGAATAATATTTCTTATTCATTTTCAAGCAGAATGAGAAGGCCAAGCTTCTGGGAGCTGAACCCTGTAAAAAATATCATTACCGAGGACAATTACACTCAGAATAATCCTTTTGTAAAAGCTTCATCTACCTATAATCAGGAATTAACCTATATGTATAAAAATTCTTATTTCCTGATTCTGAACCATTCATTATTTAAAGATGTAATCACACAGGTTCCTTTGCAGAGAAAATATATTGATGATAAAGGACTGGAAAGGATACAGCTTGCTTATATCAGAACAAACTTCGGAACAAAGCAGGAAATGTCTGCTATGGTGGGAATTCAGAAGTCATTCTTTAAGCAATATCTTACTACCAATTTTAACATCGGTGTGCAACATAACATCAATGATGGTACTTTGAATACAGACCCTACAACAGGACAGGTTTTTGACATGTATACAAATAATACCAAATCAACAAGCTTAGTGATTCAATCGAATAATACCATCCGATTGGATAAAAAGAAAACCTGGTTCCTTGGTGTAAATTATTTCTTCGTAGACAAGCAACAAATAGAACTTGGATTGTTAAAAAACCTGATGAGCCTTGATTTAAGCTTAAAGAAAAACTGGAACGACTGGACCTTTGCTATTAACGTAAATGATGTTTTAAGAACCAATTTAGTTGAGATAGAGGATTATCAAAGCTCAGGAAATTACAACTATATCAGAAACGACCAATACAGAAGAAATATGACCGTGAGCATTACTTATAACTTCGGAAACCAGAAAGTGAAAAAAGTAAGAGACATTGAGAGTGCTTCTGATGATATTAAAAACAGAACAAGATAAAAACAATCATTTCTTCATATTTATATTTTTGTACGAAAACTCGCTGAGCAATCAGTGAGTTTTTTTATCTTTATGATGATGGGAAAGGTAAGAATCATATTCGGTTTTCTTTTTATAATTACAATAATGATCAGTTGTAAAAAGAAAACGATTGAGATTGATAAGGGGGTCCATTTTAAAAATCTGGTTAATATCAGCTATGGAAAAGATCCGGAACAAAATATGGACTTATACATTCCCAGCGGAAGGGAAATAAAAAATGTTTTTATCATCATTCATGGTGGTGGATGGCGTGGCGGGGACAAATCTATCCTGTCTTCGTTTATATTTTCATTGATGAAAACTTTTCCGGACTGTGCTTTTGCCAATATCAATTACAGGCTGGCTTCCAATTCCCGTTATGCGTTACCTAATCAGACTGAAGATATTCATGAGGCGATCCTGTTTTTAGAAAGGAAATTACAATATAAATTTGATGTTATTTTGCTTGGGAATAGTGCGGGAGGACATTTATCTTTGTTATATGCATATCAATATGATCAAGATAAAAGGATAAATGCAGTGATTAATATTGTAGGGCCTTCCGATTTATCAGATCCCAATTTCAAAAATTATGAGGATTATTCTTTTGTGGAAAATCATTTGGTAGATCCTGAAATTCTTTCTGATACTATTTCTATGAATGGATTAGCAAGTCCTGTACACTGGATCAGAAAAACCTCAGCTCCTACTCTTTCTTTTTATGGTACGAAAGATACCGTGATTCCTATTTCACAAAAAGCCATTTTAGATTCTGCTTTACTTCAACACCATGTACCTCATCAATCTTTTGAGTTTAATGGAAATCATGTTGAATGGCTTAAAGAGCCCCATTCCTCTTTTTTAATTAACCGCATATCCGAATTTATAACCCATTTTGTTCAAAAATAAAACGCTTTGAAAAATTTCAAAGCGTTCTTTCATTATTCTGATTTTACAACTTCTGTTTTTTCCGAAACCCCGTTCGCATTGAAGGCTTCGATCTGGAAATAATAAGCATCTGTCCTGTCGGCTCCCGTAAAGAAATATTCATTTTTTCCGTACACCATAATGCTTCCATACATTTTATCCGGAGATTTGCCCCAATAAATTACGTAGCCATCAGCATCGGAATTTTGTTGCCACTTCATCCATATGCTTCTTCTTTCCCCATATTTTTTAGGATCAGCTCTTAAAGGAACAAAATTCTGAACTTTAGCCGGTTTATTTCCAGCTCCTTTCCCAAATACTCTGAAACCGCTTAACGCAAATTTTCCGGTAGGCATTTTCAGGTTTTCCATTTTCAGAAACCTTGCTTTTACCGGTTTTTCCAGCTCTATATAATCGTGTGGAACATCTTTGGTATTTTTACTTTTATCTACGATTACATTCCACTTCTTACCATCATTGGAGGCATAGATCTTATATTGGTGCATTTTCCCCATCGTTTTTCCTAAAAATTCTACATCCTGATCTGCATAGTTCACCTGAATGGCATTGATTGTAGAAACTTCCCCTAAATCCGTCTGGAACCATTCTCCTGAATTTCCTGTCTTAGCACTCCAGTACGTTTTGATATCTTCATCCACCGCATAATTAGAATGATAGCCTCCTAAAGTCGAAGATACCTGAACAGGCTTATTATAGTTCAACAGCATCCAGCCTGAAAAAAGTCCTTTGGTAAAGTCTTTTCCCTGAGCATATTGCGGAAGGTAGGTTGGATAATCTCCGTAAGCTGTATTGCAATACATGACATCATCCTTGTCAAAACCGGCCGGCCAGATACCTATTCTTCTTTCGAAATTATTTTTTGTTGAAATAAAAATAGTTGAAACATGCCACCAGTTTTTATAATTGTCCTCAAAGGTTGCCCCATGTCCTGCCCCTCTGGCAAAACCGCCTGGCTTGTAAGAAAACGGGTTGTGCTGCTGGTATTCAAATCCTTCCAATGGATTCTTACTCACATACACACCATCCGAATATCCGCTGAATTCTGTTGCAGGAGCTCCGTACTGCATATAGTATTTACCATTATGCTTGGTCATCCAGGCACCTTCTACGAAAGGCTGGAGAAAAACATTGTCATTGTATTCCCCAAATCTTTCCCAACCGTGATCTTCGGGCTTCAATTTAATAATGGGTTTCACGAAGCCTTCCGATTGTAAGTTTTTCACTTTTACTTCGGTTCCTAAAAGCGGCCATTCATTGCTTGACCCCCAATATAAATAAAGCTTGTTTTTATCTTCATCATAATGAAAAGCAGGATCCCAAGCTCCTACTTTTAAAGTATCCACGGCTATTTTCCAGTCGTCTTTTGTAGGATTCGTACTTTTCCAGATCGGGAAATCCTGCTCCCATGTTGACCCGAAAACATACAACGTATCCTTCATGGCCCAAACTGCGGGTGCGTTCAGATCATGGATATATTTATTATCCCTAAGGAATTTTCTTTTCACGAATTTCCAGTCCAGCATATCATCACTGTACCAATATCCTTCCTGATTGGTTGAAAAAAGAAACAGCTTATTTTTAAAATTTACGATTACCGGGTCTGCCGTAGCCCGGTGCTTCCCCTGTTTAGAAAACGATTCAAAAGGAGTATAACCGTAATCTATATTCACAGGGTTACAAAATGTTTTTTGCTGGGCATTAAGCCCTATTCCTAATAAAAAGGCTAATAAAAAAAGATACTTTTGCTTCTTCATATTTTTACTTTACGAACAAATTTAGTTAACTTTTTTGGGTTTACGCCAAATAAAGCCATCCAATAAATAATGTGTCAGTTGTGGAACAATTAATAATGGAACTAAAAACCGGATCCATTTTGATGAAACTTTAAAATCCAGTGAAAAATGTTCTCTCCATATCAAAACTTCCCATAAAAATTCTTCAAAAAAAGCAAAAATTAAAATTACTCCGATAAACAAGACAATACCAAAAGTTGATTTGAAAACGGCAAGTGTTCTTAATTGCTGAGATTCTTTTTGCTTAATTTCTCTAATGTAAATCAAGGCGATATATGGAAAACCATGTGAAACCACATTCAGAAAGGTAAAAACCAGATCATTATTAAAATAAACAATACCAAAATACCAAGAGGCATAGGTACCTATAATTAAAGCTAGTTTAGGTATATTAAATTGTCTCGTTTTAAAAATTTCAAAAACTGTTTTAAAGATCCAAACTGCTAAAATACTAAAGTATATAACCGTAATGAAATAGGTATAATCCGGAAGATTTTTCAGCCAGGTAAATTCATTTTCTACAAACCAAGTAAAAGCTCTAGGTGTTTTAAACCAATATAACATGGGATAGATTGTTGCGAAATATACAGCAACTTCATCTATTCTTTTGCTCCAGTTATTGGATTCAAAACGGGAATATATCCGCAAGAATCCGTATTGCTGCCTGATAAAGTGATATACTGCGATCAAAGCTAATACTGACCAGAATATTAAACTGCCGAACTGATATAAAACCAATCCCAACATCCAGCTAAAAGCAGGAACTCCCCAATACAAGAGCTTTTTATTTTGAACTTCTTCTCTAACAAAATAGGTTTTAAATAAGGTGGAATATACATGTCCCACATCCACAAAAACAATAAGAAATAGCCATGTGTAAAAGGAACGCCAAGTATCAAGTTCCTGAATCTGCTTTTGAAAAAAGAATATGATCAGTAAAACCCAAAATGGTGGTGAAAGTATGAACCACCAGTCTGTTTTTGCATTATGTATCCAGGGTTGTCTCATGTGGATATTTCTAATTTTATGTCATATATTATCCAAATGATTTTATATCATTTGAGCTGCGGTTCTGTATCCCTGATAAAATGCCTCTTCAAAAATAGAAATTCCCGAAAGATCAGTGTGCGCGAAAAATATTTTCCCATCAAGAGGTTGTTTCGCTTGTTGAGATCTTTCCCCTATTTGATTGGGTACCGGGGCAATCATGGCATGCCCTATTTTATGAAACTGCATTTCCAGAATGTATTCTTCTATTAATGGGTGAGCCTTCTTCAAATCTTCCAGAACCAGACTTTTAAGCTGGTCTTCTTTCATGGAATATAATTTCTTTCTCGCTTTTCTACAATCTCCTGTTGAAAAACTTCTATAATACGTGATCACTTTTTCACCTATGATCTGATCAACATTCTGATGTTGATCATAAATATATCCTAATCCTTCCGATCCGTAGATTACATTATCCCAGGCTAATTCTTCATCACCTCCAAATTCATTTTTTAATGTAATAGTAGCTAAAAGCCATGGAACATAATTAAATGAATCTGTCTTCCTATTTTTAAGGATTCTTTCATTAACAAACTGAGGTGTTGCCATTAAAACTTTTCCGGCAATGATTTTTTTTGTCTTTTTCTGAACATTATCAAAGCTTAAAACTTCAACTTTGTCATCTTTAATCTGAACATCAAAAACCAAATGATCAGGTAAATGTTTCCCTTCCGTATATTTTGAAAAGTGCTTTGTCAGTCTTGCATTTCCCTCCGGCCAGGTAAAAACCTGATCTTTATATTTTCTGCTCCAATTATTTTTTCTTCCTGCAAAATAATGGATCCCGGCCCAGGCGGAAACATAATCTATACCTAATCCATAGTCATCTTTGCAAGAATAATCCAATAACCAGAGTAATTCTTCTGATTTAAAATTTTCAGTGTCCAAAAAGTCTTTAAATAACATTTTTTCCATCCGAACTATATCAGGGTTTTCTTTACTTGAATCCTCAACAGGGATGGCAAACCAATATTTTCCCTTGGAATCTTTTCCTTCCCGGAATTCATCCATTCTTTTAAAAAACCTCTCCAGTTCATTGTGGGTTTCCGGAGAAATCCCTTTTTGCGGAACAATATCATTTTGCCAGGAATTTTTGTAGAATAACCGTTCCTGTTGTGGAAATGTCATTTGGTATTCATCTAAGATAGGCTCCTCATTTTTATCGTCGCCTGAATAAATTCCACATTCTTTCAAAAATTCTATGATCTCTGTATTTTCTTTGTTGGGCAATGGCAGATAATGTGCTCCTAAAGGGAATTTTGAAAATTGATTTTGTCCGTTCGAAGAATTTCCACCTAAATGGTTCTCCATTTCCAACAGCAGATAATCATTTTGATTACTTTGATTAAAAAACCTGCAAGCAGAAAGTCCGGAAATACCACCTCCAACTATTAAATATTCAATGTGTAATTCTTCTGTTGCCTTGGGAAAGTCTTTTGCCCAAAGCTGGTGTCCCAATATGTGATTAGTGCCGGTAATTTTCAAAAGCAGGGATTTTCCTTTCTTTTCACAATATTGCAAAAAAGGAAGCATAAGACTACCTAAAAACATCGTCTTAATGAAGTCTTTTCTACTGTACTTTACTCCACTCTTCATCAAAATAGCGAACTAATATCTGGTTATCCAATCGGTTAACTTCTATGGTATTTGTTTTCATGTCTTTATTAAAGTAAGCCATTTGCGAGAAGTTGAAATCATAAAATTTCAAGCCGGGAATTCGCCTATACAACCTATTGTTGCTAACTGGCTCAAAAGACGCCAAAGAAAATCCCCATTCTCCGAAAGACGGAACATAAGTATGATAGGCCGAAGTAAACGGGAATATCTGGTTAATGGTTTTTTCAATACACCAGAATGATTTTGGTGCAAAATATGGTGAGGTGGTCTGAACAACAATTTTTGTCTCAGGTGTTGCCAGCCTTTCCAACTCTTTATAAAATTGTAAGGAATATAATTTGCCTAAACTATAATTGGAGGGGTCTGGAAAATCTATAATAATAACATTAAACTTTTGTTTGCTTGCCTTTACCCATATATAAGCATCTTTATTAATTATTTTTATTTTGGGATCAGATAAAGCACTCTTGTTCAGCTGACGCATGGTTTCATTGTTTTTAAAGAAATTGGTCATTTCTCCGTCCAGATCAACTAAAGTAATATTCTTAACATCTTTATACTTCAACACTTCTCTCGCTGCGAAGCCATCTCCTCCACCTAAGATTAAAACATGATCGACCTTCTTTGCCATGGACATAACAGGATGTACTAAAGCTTCGTGATAGCGATATTCATCAGTAGAAGAAAACTGTAGATTATTATTTAAATAAAGGCGGAACTCACGGCTGTTCCTAGTTAAAACAATCCTTTGATAGGGTGAGCTCTTGGTATAGACTACATTTTCACCGTATAATTTCTCTTCAGAATAGGATAAGATCTTATCTGAAAAAATAAAAAGTCCTAAGAGGAGTACAAATGCCCCTATTGATTTTGTTCTTAAAGAAAATGGTTTTGTCAGCTCTTTTCTCAGGTAAAAACATAGAAATATGGCAATTGAGATATTGATCAAGCCAAAAAAAAGCGGTGTTTTTACAATTCCAAGATTTGGAATCAAAACCAATGGAAAAAGTATTGAAGCCAAAAGTGCTCCGATATAATCAAAAGCAAAAACATTTGAAACTAAATCTTTAAATCCTATCCTGTCTTTAAGGATATTCATTAAAAGTGGAATTTCCACCCCAACTAAACATCCTGTAAAAAATACAAACAGATATAACACAGTTTCAAAATGAGCTAAGGTATTGAACAAAATAAATAAAACCACAGAGCTTATTCCGCCAACAATTCCGACAAGGATCTCAATTTCTATGAATTTATCGATGAGATTTCCTTTGATGAATTTCGCCAGGTAAGAACCTACTCCCATTGAGAAAAGGTAAACTCCAATAATGAAGGAAAACTGCTTTACAGAATCGCCCAGCAGATAGCTTGCCAATGCTCCTGCCACCAATTCGTAAATAAGCCCGCAGGTTGCAATAACAAATACCGAAAATAGCAAAAGCAGCTCAAGAGGAATCCTCTTTTTATCCATGAATCGCTGCGCTTATAATAATTGATATCCCGATAATGAATGCTCCAAAAATAATTGCCAGGGCAATATTCTGATTTTTAACAATTTCCTGCCATGTTTTCTCCGGCGTTATTTTCTCAATGATTAAATAACAAATTAATAAAATGGCAAAGCCCAGAAATGCATAAATAATTGAATTCAATACTGGAAATAAATTGATCTTGTCCATAGTTTATTTTTTATTTGTGATAATATCTGTAGAATCCTCTCCCCGAGGTATGGCTCCTTGTTGTGCCGTCACGGTAGGTTTCTGTTTTAGCACAGTCGCAAAATTGATTTCCTGCATAAGTAAGATAAACAAACCCACTTAGAAACATTCCTCCGATCAGGCATAAAATCCAGTTTTCTTTTATATAAGTGAAAATTCTTGTCATAGCTTAGTTTAAGAATAAGGTGAATTGGAACTGTTGTTCCATTTTACAATGTTAAACTGACGTCTTCCAAAATAACAAACGACAACGAATATCACCATAAGAAGGAGAATAATTCCAAAGTTCCAGAATGAAACGGGGAACCACGTCGCTTTTATTTTAACAGAGCTGTTTTCAGGATTTGTGCTGGTTACTCCAGATAATAAACTGGCCGTTAAAAGTGAATCGACATCTTTATTTCCAAGAGTCTGGCGAACCAATTGTCCTATTGCGGTTGAATCTTTTTTTAAAATTTTCGCATCACCAAAAGCTACAGTTTCCATAGTCTTATTATTAGTAACATTAATGGTCCCATAAGAATCTCTGGATAATAATATAGCATTATCATCAGAAACATAACTTGCAGGTAAAGAGACTTCTAAAGGTTGTTGTTTTTCAGCTGAAATAATAAAATGATATTTTCCCGGTGCAACTCCACAAAAATTGAATTCTTCAGTCTGGCTGCCTTCACTCCAGCTTTCTCCGTCTTCAAATCCGGAATATCTTTCAATATCTTTTGAAGTATACACCACCTCATTAGTATTTTCATTGACCAGACCAATTCCTACATTAGCCCACGAATTATCAACATTAGAATAAACCTGAACTTCCAAAGGAGCTGATCCTCCTGAAAGCTCAAAGCTTTTACTTACCAATTCTCTATCCTTAACTTCTGTAAAATAGACCTCCTGTTCAAAAATGGTCTTATTTGTTCTGGATGAAAAAACATATAGCTGAAGCAGACAAATGAAAATGGCTGCTATACCAATAATATTAATGGCCTGCTGTACATTTAAATAAAATGGCTGTACAATCCCAATCCCGCTATAATTAGGCAGATTAGTAATGTTAAAGGCTTTTTTTATGGTGTATTTTGAAATATGGTGGCCGAAAAAATACTGAATTCCATCTGTTGATTTTTCTTCAGAGATCATTTGCGTTCCGTTTACATATTCTTTGTACGTTGAAATTCCCATATTCAGTTTTTCTTCAAAAAAACCTGCTGCTGCATGAATGTGACATTCTGTAGTCTCATATCTACGGTAGTTTATGGAATTGAACTCTAAAAGAATACTATTCCAAGACTTTCTTTTTATATCTTCCTTGTTAATTGAATGAAGGAAAACCCAATGCCCGTCACTTTCACTTAAAAAAGCATCCTTCCCTTTCTGGTCTTTTAAATAATATTCTCTCCAATATGTGTTGGAACCATATTTTCGAACGATGATCGCTACAACAGTATATTCAATAGTATTCAGAGTTCCTTTTTGTCCGACTTCGAGAACTACATTTTCAATAGGTTTTTTAAGAACTTTGGAGGGGGAGTTTTTATTAACATCTATAAGATTCGAGCATGATTTACATGCGTACTCTTCTATGGGAAAAGTAATATCATGCTTATTCTCGGTTTTACAAACAGGGCAAACGTAATACATTTTTTATCGATAAATCTTGTGTTTTTGAATGATATTTGCTTTAAAATACTGAATAACTTCTTCCGCAATTTGTTCTACTTTCGTTGTATTATCCTGAAGGTAATTACAAAGAAAAACATCAAATGTCAGTTGTTTAAATTCCGGCCATGTGTGAACACAAAGATGCGATTCTTTAAGGCATACTGCAGAAGTAAAGCTCTGGTTTTCAAAAATATGATTAGTTACTCCTACAATTTCCACCTCTTTATGTTCTAGAATCTTCTCTACATATTGCAAAAAACCTTCACTATCTAATAACAAATCTTCTGACCCTGTTTCCAAAGTCAGAAGTATATGCAAACCTTTACTGGTTAGTGATTCCAATGATTAAATATTTTGAAACAAATATATTTATTTTTTCGGTAAAAAAACTTCCGCCAACATACAACGGGCACTTCCGCCTCCGTTTACTTCGATCGTATTAAGATCAGAGTAAATAATCTCGCAGTATTTTTCAATATTGGAAACCTGTGCGGGTGTTAAAGACTGATAAGCTGTTTGGCTCATTACCAAAAACTTTTGTCCATCCTTATTCTGAACCTGTAGCATATTTCCTGCAAATTGCTGCATCTGCTCTTCTGAGATTTCAATAATTTCCTTCCCTGAGTTCTTGATGGTTTCAACTACCTTACTTCTTTCCAGCTCATCATCAATGCAATCTAAACAGATCACCACAAACTGATCTGCAACACACATCATTACATTGGTATGATAAATCGGTAATCTTTCCGAACCTACTGTTTGGAAGGAATGAAAAACAATGGGAGTGAAACCATATTTTTCACAGAATTTTTTGAACAACTCTTCATCTAACCTTAAAGAAACTGAGCCATAAGCAATCTTATTATCGTGATCGAAAATCATGCTTCCCGTTCCTTCCAGAAACTTCCCTTGTATTTCCGGGAAAGACCAGTCATCAATTTCTTTTACTTCAAAACCCTGGCTTTTTATATTTTCAATAATATCGTCCCTTCTTTCCACTCTCCTATTAGCTGCGAACATCGGATATAAAACCACTTTTCCGTCTTTGTGAAAGCTCACCCAGTTATTCGGGAAAATAGAATCCGGAGTATGAGGGTCCAATGTATCTTTTACTGTAATTACATTGATTCTTTTATTTCTTAGTTTCTCCACGAAATGATTGAATTCCTGCAACGCTTTTTCCTGAATATCGGAACCTTTCTGTTCCACCTGGAAATAATTATTTTCTGCTGTTTCAGCATTATAACCGAATGCAATCGGTTCTATCATTAAAACTGTATCTGTTGTTTGCATTGTTTTTAGATTAAAAATTAAAAGATTGAAAGATTAAATAATTCTCTCAAACCTAAAGCTCTCCGACAAAAAATTATTCTCTGACAAGAGGCATTGTAGAACATCTCAACAATCCCCCCATCTTGGAAATTTCACGGTAAGGGATTTCTTCCACTGTCATACCCCATTCATTTCTTAAGTGGTTGTTCATTCTGGTAAATGCTTTGTCTGAAACCACTACTTCCGGAGAAATAGAGAAAATATTCGGGAACATTTCAAACATTTCTTCTGCTGTAACATGGAAGCAGTTTTCTTCCCCAAAAATATCAATGATCAGGCGGTAATCGCTTTCGTCTACAAATCCGTCCTTATAAATAATACACTTATCTTTTCCTATAGGATTGAAAGTACAGTCCAGGTGAAGGATTCCTTCATAAGGTATTTTGTCATTTTTCTTTAATTCAAGATCAATGATCCTTTTTTTAGGAAAATATTCTTTAAGAATTTCTATAGCGTATTCGTTGGTTCTTGCCGTTTTATAGTTCCTGTAATCTTCACTGAAACATGTTCCGATGAAAAGGAAATCATCCCATACAATAACATCACCACCTTCAATATGTGCAGTTTCCGGAAGATTGATAATCTTTCTCCAGGCCACTTTTTCAAATACCCTCTTATACGCATCCTGTTCGTCTGCCCTGTCTGCAATCACATTGGAAATGATCATCTTGTCATCGATCACGAAAGCTACATCTCTGGCAAAAACCTGATTGTAATCTTTAATAATACTCGGGCGGAGTACTTCTACATCATATTTTTTAAGCACCGCTTCAAAAGCATCCATTTCATTAATAATATCTTCCTCTTTAGGATACATATTATGTTCTATGGAGTAATATGATTTGGCATCATAACTTTCCTCAAGAGTAGGCACCGGTCCCATGGAATTCGGTTGGCCAAGGACAACTGACTTTAATTTTCCTGTTTCGTTTTTAATGTTTAGTTTCATAAAGGTTTATGCATTGTACAAATATAAGTAAAGGTCTCTACTTGAAAAACTTTTGAAATATTTTATGTCCGGATTTATTTTTCAGATAAGCAGCTACAGTTGTTTTTGCCCTATTAATCCTTTAATGATCAATTATCCTTAAAAAAAGATCTATAAACTACTGTTAATTATCTATTTATAATTAAAAATAACATAAAATATCTGAAAATAAATTCATACATTAGTGATATAATTTTCATGAAAATTTAAAACTTAACTATTAACATCAAAAACATCAACATCATGAACAAGAAAAATCCGGTGCTAAAAAATGCACAAAAATTAGGAAGAGAACAACAAAAATCTATTTCAGGCGGTGTCATCCCTACAAACAGACGTTGCTGTGAATGGGACTTTGAAACCGGTGCATGTACACTTTGGACATGTGACAGATGTCAATGCCCATAACTAAAAGATAAAAAGCCTGCTTAGATTAAGCAGGTTTTTCTTTTATCTTGTTCTGTTTTCTTCTTCCGTTCTTTGTATTTCTTTTGTCTGATATTTTGAGCTTCCGAAGTTATAGCTTAAAGAAAAAATAAGCTTCCGGTTATCCCACCAGTGGGTAAAACGGTTATCCATAATTTCTTTATGTCTGAACTCCAATCGCTGATCATAGGTATCAAAAATATTATTAAAGCTGATTTTGGTATTCAAAGTATTATCTAACCATGATTTCTGAACCGAAATATCTACAGAATACCTGGGCTTTATAATGTATAAGCTGTTTCCAGTTTTGGATTCATAAACAGAATAGAGATTAACTGTATAGCCTTTCGGAAGAATAAAAACCTGATTGATGCGAATATCATAGTTGTAAATTTTCAGTGCAAAAACATCGTCAAGATAGGGCCTGAATTCATCATTATAATATGCGGCAATCTGGTTATTGGTATTCCACCATTTGGTAATTTTCACCGGAAAACTTGTTTCCAGTGTTGCAAATTTGCGGTAAGGAAGATTGGTACCCAAATATTCCAGAACATTGGTCTCAGGATTATAGATGGGATAACGAGTCATCACATTCTTTTCTTTTCCAATCGTAAAGCTTGTCACCCAATTTTTATATCGGTAAGTGGCTTTTACCTGACTGGTAAATGACGGCTGCAGATACGGATTCCCGATCCAGTAGTTCAATGGGCTGAAGTAATATCTGAAAGGATTGAGCTGAGAAAAGGCTGGTCTTGTTATTTTCCTGCTGTAAGAAAGAGATAATTCATGAGATGTATTGAATGTATATTGAGTACTAAAAGACGGCAACCATTCGAGATAATTTCTGCCAACAACAGAATCTACGGTTATTGCATCAGAGATACTTCTGGTATTTTCAAAACGTAATCCGGCATTAATCTGAAGCTTATCAAACTTTTGATTGTAAGCAATATATCCTGCAAAAATTTTCTCTCTGTACGAAAATTTGTTACTCCGGGTAGGGTCAAAAGTAAATTTATTACTTATGGCGAGGGTATCATATCTTATATTATTGTTGGTATGTGACCTGCTGAATTTAATCCCGGCTTCCAGATTAGCATTACCTAATTTTTGCGAAGCATCTAACTGGGCCGTATAAATATTAATTTTATTAATCAAATCCGATTTCCAATAAGACAGCAATTGTGAAGTAGGTGCATCTCTATTGATGAAGTCATCTTTCTGCTTGTTTTCCACCAAAAGATAATTTGCTAAAACACTCAGTTTGAATTTCTTGTTTTGATAAGAATAATCTGTAGCTACTCCATAATTATTCTGTGTATAGTCAATCGGGTTTTCACTTCCCGTATTGAAAATCATCTGGGTTTGATCACTATTTGTAGTGTATAACATTCCTGAGCGGCTTCTGTCATGTTCCCGGAAATTGCTTCTTATATTCAAACCCAATCTGTTTTTATTAATTCTGTAATCGATTCCCGCCTGAATATTTCCTATTTTAGCTTCATCCTTTTGATAGGTGCTCGTACGCATTACATTGGTATTGGCTAATCTCTGCAAAGCATTATACCGATAGGTTGAAACCCCATTATTATACCCTAACTGTAAACTATAGGCTACTTTTTCCGTATTGTAAGAAACATTCACAGAGTTTTCCCTGTAATTGAATTTATTAACGGACATGTTTCCATTATAACTTCCTTTTAATCCCAGATTCCCGTTTCGTTTTAATCTGATATCTATAATCCCTTTAAATTCCGCATCATATTTTGATGACGGGTTGGTATTTATTTCAAGGGATTCTACCATTTCGGGGGATAAAGATCGCAAATAAGCCTGCAATTCCTGAATGCTCATGACAACAGGTTTTCCATCGATAAAAACTGCCGGAGCAACTCTTCTTCCCATTAATATTCCATCTTCCTGATCCACTGTAACACCGGGAGTTTTCTTTAAAACCTCAAGAATATTGACAGATGTTTTAAAGTCTTTATTTCCCGACACATTAACAACCATGTTCCCATCATTTAATTTCACATTCCTCGAGGTAGACTGTATCACTACTCCGGAAATGGTTTGTATAGAATCTTTTGGCCGTAAAGAATCGGTTTGTTGTGATTTCGCAAAAAAGAATAAAAATAGTAGCAGGATAAAAATCCATAATCTGATTATCATAAATTTAAATTTTATGATATCAAAATTATCAGGCGCTACTAAAAATCAGGTTTTGAAATATAAATTCCGAAGTACAGAATTATAAATTAGAACCCTGAAACCTAGTTTCAGAAGGAGTTTGCGATTGTTTATACAACAGAGGTGTCGTATTTTTAATTTTCTTGAACGTTGAAAAAAAAGTAGACTTTGAATTGAATCCCACTTCATATCCGATTTCTTCAATCTTTAAATAAGAATTGGCTTCCATCAATGCACAAGCTTCACTGATCCTGTATTCATTGATATATGTGGAGAAGCTTTTTCCTAAATTATCATTTAATAATTGTGAAAGCTGGTGTGCCGACATATTCATTTTTGATGCCAAATCGTTCAGTTTCAGATTGGGATTTTTATACGGTTCCTCAGTGTACATCAGCTCTTCCAGTTTTGAAACAAAGCTGTCTGCTTTTTCTTCAGAAATCTTTTTATTGGAATATTTATTAACATCTTTAGACGTTATAGGCTGATATTTTTTGTTAAACAAAATCAAAAAATTAGCATACAGCACAAATGAAAAAACAAGGCTGCCTCCCGCACAATAAATCTGAACCCAACCTGTAGAAATAAGCTGATACGCCAGAAAAATGATCACATTACTGAGTAAAACAGGAAGAATAAATTTATTCGGGTTCTTTGATTGCTTTTTTGAAAGAACATAATACTGGTACACTGAAGCAAAAACAAAACCTGACCAAACCGTATAAACGAATGTTGCAAAATACCTGTCCCAGGTAATAGGAAAAAGCAGGTATAAAACTCCTACAATGGCTAAAATACCTGTCAGAATCCCGAAGGATTTCCGGCAGTCTCTTAAAATAAACTGTTCTTGTAAAAAAGATGACCGGACATAATAAAATAGAGCCGGTCCGGTAAAAAATAAGGCCGCCAAACCGAAATTGGGAATTATTCTTGGCCAATCAGGATAAAAATAAATACATACAGAAATCCCTACCCTTAAACTTAGAGTCAATAAAATCAATCCCAAAAAGAAATCCGGAATGTTTTTCAGCTTTTTAATAAACAACAAATAAATTCCCAGCAAAAGCCCGTTAAAAGCCCCTACTGCACTGAAGAAAAATAACATTTGTTGTCCAAAACTCATTATCGACTGATTTACAAGGTAAAATTAACGAAAAATATATTCCGATTTCAGAGATTGCTTATTTAAATGATATTAAAATTTTAAATTTGAGCTAAAGTTATTAATCATGAAAACGCCTACAAAGAATCAGGAAGTCACTCAGTTTTTAGATGGATTGGGTCATCCTTTAAGAAGTGAAATTGAACTATTAAGGTCTGCTATTTTAGAATCTTTAGAAGATTTGGAGGAAAATATAAAATGGAACGGTCCCAATTACAGCTTTCACAATGAAGACAGAATTACTATGAAAATACAGCCCCCAAAACAGATTCAGCTGATACTCCATCGTGGGGTACAAAAACTAGAGCAACCTGAAAACCGGTTGATTGATGACAATTCCGGCCTCTTAACATGGAAAGAAAATGACAGAGCCATTATCAGTTTTAAAAATATTGCAGAAATTGAAAATTCGAAACCTGATCTCCATATGATTATTCAAAGTTGGATTTCTGCTACCAAATAAAAATCCCAAAGCAAGCTTTGGGATTTTTTATATGTAAGTAAACAAAGATTATCTGTTTGCGATATCGATATAATCTCTTTGCTGAGCTCCTTGGTAAACCTGTCTTGGTCTTCCGATCGGATCTCCTTTTAATCTCATTTCTTTCCATTGAGCGATCCATCCCGGAAGTCTTCCTAATGCGAACATTACGGTAAACATTTCTGTAGGGATTCCTAATGCTCTGTAGATAATTCCTGAATAGAAATCTACGTTCGGATATAGTTTTCTTTCTACGAAATAATCGTCTTCAAGAGCTACTCTTTCTAACTGCATGGCAATATCAAGAGCTTTATCCTGGATACCTAAAGCGTTAAGGATGTCATCTGCTGCTTTCTTAATGATCTTCGCTCTTGGGTCAAAGTTTTTATACACTCTGTGTCCGAATCCCATCAGACGGAAGTTATCGTTTTTATCTTTTGCTTTCGCAACATATTTAGAAACGTCTCCACCATCTTTCTCAATTAATTCAAGCATTTCGATTACTGCCTGGTTTGCACCACCGTGAAGTGGCCCCCAAAGCGCAGAAACCCCTGCAGAAATAGAAGCGAAAAGACCTGTATGAGCAGAACCCACCATTCTTACTGTAGAAGTAGAACAGTTTTGCTCGTGGTCAGCGTGAAGGATCAGTAATTTATCTAATGCATCTACAACTACCGGATCGATTTCGAATTCTTCGTTTGGTAATCTGAATGTCATTTTGTAGAAGTTCTCTACATAGTTTAGGCTGTTATCTCCGTGGTTAAGAGGTAACCCCTGAGTTTTTCTGTAAGTCCAGGCGCAAAGGTGAGAGAATTTAGCAATCATCAATTCAGCAGCGTGGTCCATTTCCTCTTTAGAGTTTACGTTAACAGCTTTAGGATTGAAAGCCGTTAAAGCGGAAGTTAAAGAAGATAAAACTCCCATAGGGTGTGCAGAGCGAGGGAAAGCATCAATGATTTTTTTCATCTCCTCTGCTATGAAGTTATAGTTTTTGATATTGTTTTCGAAAGACGTGTACTGATCCTGAGTAGGTAATTCACCGTGCAATAAAAGGTACATTACTTCTGTGAAGTTAGATTTTTCAGCAATCTGCTCGATTGGATAACCTCTGTAGAATAATTCTCCTTTGTCTCCGTCTAAATAAGTGATTTCGCTAAGGGTTGCTCCGGTGTTCTTGTATCCTAAATCCAGAGTGATTAAACCTGTCTGGTCTCTTAATTTTGAAATATCTATCCCTCTGTCTCCGATAGTACTATCCACGATTGGATATTCATATGAATTACCGTCGTAATTCAATATTACTTTGTTGTCTGACATTTATTTATTTTTTTTCTAAATATACTACTTATTGGAAAATACGGCAAACAAAAATAATCGCTTGCCGTTATTTATAAATTCAATTATCTTTTTACTTTAAATGCGTCTAATCCTGGGAAAATGGCAGTTTCTCCAAGAGCTTCCTCGATTCTCAAAAGCTGGTTATATTTTGCCATTCTGTCTGATCTTGAAGCAGAACCTGTTTTGATCTGCCCGCAATTCATGGCTACTGCCAAATCAGCAATCGTAGCATCTTCAGTTTCTCCTGATCTGTGAGACATTACAGAGGTAAATCTGTTGTTCTGAGCCATTTGTACAGCTGCCATTGTTTCAGAAAGAGAACCGATCTGGTTTACTTTTACAAGGATTGAATTCGCAATTCCTTCTTTAACTCCTCTCGACAATCTTTCAACGTTGGTAACGAATAAATCATCTCCTACTAATTGTACTCTGTCTCCGATTTTATCCGTCAACATTTTCCATCCTTCCCAGTCGTTTTCCTGCATACCGTCTTCGATAGAAATAATCGGATATTTAGCTGCTAATTCTGCCAAATAAGAAACCTGCTCACTGCTGGTAAATTGTGCGGCATCCGGAGTCTGGAATTTTCTGTAGTCATATACTCCGTCTTTATAGAATTCTGAAGCAGCACAGTCTAAAGCTAACATGATATCATCACCTGGCTTATAACCTGCTTTTTCAATTGCCTGAAGCAAAGTATCCAAAGCATCTTCAGTTCCTTTGAAAGTCGGTGCGAAACCTCCTTCATCACCTACCGCAGTTGATAAGCCTCTTGAATGAAGAATAGATTTTAAATTATGGAAGATTTCAGTTCCTTTTCTTAAAGCGTGAGAAAAAGAATCTGCTTTTACCGGCATGATCATGAATTCCTGGAATGCGATCGGAGCATCTGAGTGAGACCCACCATTAATAACATTCATCATCGGAACCGGAAGTGTGTTTGCATTGACACCTCCCACATATTTATAAAGAGGCATTCTCAATTCAGTAGCAGCAGCTTTTGCAGCAGCTAAAGAAACTCCAAGAATAGCGTTTGCTCCTAAATTTCCTTTGTTACTGCTTCCATCAAGGTCAATCATGATCTGATCTAAAAGATTCTGATCAAAAACCGGCAGTCCAACTAATTCCGGAGCAATTACTTCTCTTACATTCTCAACAGCTTTCAGAACACCTTTTCCTAAATATTCGGAACCTCCGTCACGTAACTCCACCGCTTCGTGTTCTCCTGTAGATGCTCCCGAAGGAACAGCAGCACGTCCCATTGCACCACTCTCTGTGAATACATCTACTTCAACAGTAGGATTCCCTCTCGAATCCAGAATTTGTCTTGCTTCTATGTAAGAAATGTAACTCATAATTTTTTCTCTTTTTAATAAGCGACTGGTTTGATCAGCAGCTATTTAATTAATAATTTACTTGAGTCACAAATTTAATGAAAAAAGTAGAGTGATGAAAACGTATACTTTAATATTTCGTAATAAAGAAGCAAAAAATTCTATAAGTTTTTATTAATTTTAATCAAACAAAATTTACATTCAGATAACCCCAGAAAGAATATGAAAAAAGAATTTCTAATAGCGGTTTCACTGATTTCTTTTTCTCTTGTAAGTTGTGGAAAAAGTGAAAGCGGAAACAAGAGCACCATTAAATTGGAAACCTTAGAAACAAAAGTGGTTGATAGCAATGGAACCGTGGATACATTAACTTCCGGTTCATCAACATCAATTGTCAATGGGAATAAGACGGAAACAAAGTCTTCTATCTATAAAGCGGTAGATGGAACACTGGTAAAAGTGATCTTCACGGAGACCCCTAAAGAAAGTACACTTGCTATTACCAGCAATAAGAAAACTTTCACCCTACCTAAAATAAAATCAGATGCCAAAGAAACAATTTACCAAAAGGACGATATGAAAGCAACTGTAAAAGGAGACAGTTTAATTCTGGACCAGAATAACAACATTATTCAGCTGGTGAAAACTAAAATCTAATGAATAAAAAAACCGTTCATTCTGAACGGTTTTTTATATATCTGAAAAAGTCTTATTCTTCAGTTTTCTCTTCAGTAGAATCAGCTGCTTCTGCCTTTGGCTCTTCAACTTTTTCTTCTACTTTTGGAGCTTCAGCAACTACAGTTTCAGCTTTTTTAGCCGTTGTAGATCTTCTGCTTCTTCTTGTCGCTTTTTTCTCTTCAGCATTAGGATTGTAAAGCTCGTTGAAATCCACTAGCTCGATAAGAGCAGTATCAGCAGCATCACCTGGTCTGAAACCTGTTTTGATGATTCTTGTATAACCACCGTTTCTTTCAGCGATTTTAGGAGCTACAGTTCTGAACAATTCAGCAACTGCTTCCTTATTTTGAAGATATGAAAAAACAACTCTTCTATTGTGTGTAGTATCTTCTTTTGCTTTTGTTAATAGAGGCTCAACATATACTCTTAAAGCTTTAGCTTTAGCTACAGTAGTGTTGATTCTTTTATGCTCAATTAGAGAACAAGCCATATTAGAAAGTAAAGCACTTCTGTGAGAAGCTGTTCTTCCTAAGTGATTGAATTTTTTACCGTGTCTCATTATTAATTATTTATCAGCGTCTAACTTATATTTTGCAACGTCGAAACCGAAGTTAAGACCTTTTGAATGCACTAATTCTTCTAGTTCTGTCAAAGATTTTTTACCAAAATTTCTGAATTTCATCAAATCAGACTTACTGTAAGAAACCAATTCTCCAAGAGTTTCTACTTCAGCTGCTTTCAGACAGTTAAGGGCTCTTACGGAAAGATCCATATCTGCTAATTTAGACTTAAGTAGTTGTCTTGTATGAAGAGTTTCCTCGTCATATTGGATAGATGCTTTCACCGCTTCAGTTTCAAGAGTGATTCTCTCATCAGAGAACAACATGAAATGATAAATTAATATCTTAGAAGCTTCTGTTAAAGCGTTCTGAGGACTGATAGATCCATCAGTTTCTATATCTAATACAAGTTTTTCGTAGTCTGTTTTTTGCTCTACACGATAATTTTCAATGCTGTATTGTACTTTCTTAATTGGCGTGAAAATAGAGTCGATCGCAATAGTACCTACCGGTGCATTGTTTGACTTATTTTGTTCTGAAGGAACATATCCTCTACCTTTTTCAATATTGAAAGTAATTTCGAAAGTTACATCACTGTTTAGGTTGCAGATCACCAAATCCGGGTTCAACACCTCAAATCCGTTGATAGACTTCCCTAAATCTCCAGCAGTAATAACCGTCTGACCTGAAACCTTAGCAACTACCTGCTCATTAGCCTGGTTTTCTGCTACAGCTTTTAATCTTACCTGCTTAAGGTTAAGAATAATTTCGGTAACGTCTTCGATTACTCCTGGAATAGTTGAAAATTCGTGCTCTACACCTTCTATTTTGATAGATGAAATAGCATAACCTTCCAGAGAAGAAAGCAACACTCTTCTCAAAGCATTACCGATTGTAAGCCCGAAACCTGGTTCTAGTGGTCTGAATTCAAATTGACCTCTAAATTCATCAGAGTTAAGTAAAATTACTTTATCGGGTTTTATGAATTGTAAAATTGCCATATTATTGGGTTGAGCAAAAATTTGATTAAAAAATTATTTAGAGTAAAGTTCGACGATAAGCTGTTCCTTGATGTCTTCCGGGATTTGGATTCTTTCAGGAGCAGAAACGAAAGTACCTTCTTTCTTCTCATCGTTGAATTGTAACCACTCATAGTTTGCTTTAGAAGCTAATGCATTGGTAACCACTTCAAGAGACTTAGACTTTTCTCTTACAGCGATTACATCACCAGCTTTTAGCAAATAAGATGGAATATTTACTTTCTCTCCGTTCACAGTGATGTGTCTGTGAGAAACCAATTGTCTTGCAGCAGATCTTGTTTTAGCAAAACCTAATCTGTACACTACGTTATCCAATCTAGATTCGCAAAGTTGTAATAGAACTTCACCTGTTACACCTTTGCTTCTGTGTGCTTTGTCGAATAAGTTAGCAAACTGTCTTTCTAAAATACCGTAAGTATATTTAGCTTTTTGCTTTTCAGCTAACTGAACTGCATATTCAGATTTCTTAGCACCTCTTCTTTTGTTAGGACCGTGTTGTCCTGGCGGTTGGTTTTTTCTTTTCTCGAAGTTTTTGTCATCTCCGTAGATTGCAGCACCAAACTTTCTAGCAATCTTAGTTTTAGGTCCAATATATCTTGCCATAATGGGTAAATTCTAAAAATTAAACTCTTCTTCTTTTTGGT
The DNA here is from genome assembly GCF_042849955.1 of Chryseobacterium barbadense. NCBI lineage: Bacteria > Pseudomonadati > Bacteroidota > Flavobacteriia > Flavobacteriales > Weeksellaceae > Chryseobacterium > Chryseobacterium barbadense. Next base: position 2,232 of record NZ_BAAFHL010000011.1, on the reverse strand, counting down.
GGTCTACATCCATTGTGCGGCATAGGCGTCACATCAATGATTTCACTAACTTCAATTCCTGAGTTGTGGATAGATCTGATGGCAGATTCTCTACCTGCACCAGGTCCTTTTACAAACACCTTTACTCTTCTTAACCCAGCTTCGTGAGCTACAGCAGAGCAATTTTCAGCTGCCATCTGAGCAGCAAATGGAGTATTCTTTTTAGAACCTCTGAAGCCCATTTTACCAGCAGAAGCCCAAGAGATCACCTCTCCGTTTTTATTTGTTAAAGAAATGATGATGTTATTGAAAGAAGCCTGAATATGTGCTTCCCCAATAGCTTCAACTTTTACTTTTCTTTTCTTAACTACTTTAGTTTGTTTTGCCATAATTCCTAACGATTATTTACTAGCTTTTTTCTTGTTAGCAACAGTTTTTCTCTTTCCTTTACGGGTTCTAGAGTTGTTTTTCGTTCTCTGGCCTCTTAAAGGTAATCCTAGTCTGTGACGTATTCCTCGTTGGCATCCTATGTCCATCAATCTCTTGATGTTCAATTGCACTTCAGATCTCAATTCTCCTTCTACTTTGATGTTTTCAGAGATGTATGTTCTGATGGCAGCCAATTCATCGTCATTCCATTCGTTGACTTTCTTATCTTCGCTGATACCGGCAGCTTTAAGGATTTCTGAAGAAGTACTTCTTCCGATTCCGTAGATGTAAGTTAAACCGATAACGCCTCTTTTGTTTTTTGGTAAATCAATACCTGCAATTCTCGCCATAATTTAATGTTAGCCTTGTCTTTGTTTAAATTTTGGGTTCTTTTTGTTGATTACAAACAGTACACCTTTTCTGCGTACAATCTTGCAATCAGCGCTTCTTTTCTTAATTGATGCTCTAACTTTCATTTGAAAATATTTATTTTTTAACAAGAGCCAAATGGAGATCCTGGGATTCCATTTGGCATATGTTTAATATCTAAATGTAATTCTCCCTTTAGTTAAATCGTAAGGAGACATTTCTAGTTTTACCTTATCACCAGGTAAAAGTTTAATATAATGCATTCTCATTTTACCGGAAATATGTGCAATAAGGATATGCCCATTTTCCAGTTCTACACGGAACATGGCGTTCGAAAGTGCTTCCACGATCACGCCATCTTGTTCAATATGTTTTTGTTTCGCCATAAATTAATATCCAGTCGTTCTTGATAATTTAGACTGCATTAAGCCATCATAATGATGGTTCAGCAGATACGTATTAATCTGTTGAACAGTATCTAAAATTACTCCAACCATAATCAATAGTGATGTTCCCCCGAAAAATAGGGCGAACGCATCTGTCTGAACAAAGCTTCCATGTACAATTGCTGGAAGGACTGCAAAGATAGACAAAAATATTGCACCTGGCAAGGTAATTTTTGATAAAATATCATCTAAATAATCAGCAGTGTCTTTTCCTGGTCTTACTTTCGGTACCAAACCTCCGTTTCTCTTCAGATCATCGGCCATTTGGTTCACCGGAATGGTAATTGCAGTATAGAAAAATGAGAAGATAATAATGAGTAGCGCAAACAATACGTTGTATTGCCAGCTAAAAACATTCTTGAAACCTGCAAGAAAAGTATTAGACTCATCGAATTTCGTTAATAAGCCCGGAACGAACATCAATGCCTGAGCAAAGATAATTGGCATTACACCGGCTGCATTAACTTTCAATGGGATCCATTGTCTTGCTCCCTGCATAAGATTTCTGTTTACACCTCCTCTTGCTTGAGCTCTGCTTACATACTGAATAGGAATTTTTCTAACAGCTACCGATAAGATCACTGCTAAAAGAACCACCAACATCCAGAATAATACTTCAATAAGGATCATGATAGATCCCATTCCTCCTTTTCCGTTCTGAACTGCCATTTCCTGTACGAATGCTTCCGGTAATCTTGAAAGGATCCCCACCATAATCAGGATAGAGATACCGTTTCCGATACCTTTGTCGGTGATTTTTTCACCTAACCACATTGCGAATACTGAACCAGCAACCAAGATTACAATACTTGGTAACCAGAACATAATAGAATTTGGTTCTACAAAGTATGCAGATTGGAACTGAGCATACGGTAAGAATAATTGAGTAATAGAAGTTAAATAAGAAGGTGCCTGTACTAAACAAACTCCGATCGTTAACCATCTAGTAATTTGATTCAATGTATTTCTACCTGACTCCCCATCTTTCTGAAGTTTCTGAAGATAAGGA
>NZ_BAAFHL010000010.1:0-77168 GCF_042849955.1 Chryseobacterium barbadense | reverse complement strand
CTTTAAGAGCAGATAACAAAGGAGAAGGTGGTATTTTAGCCCTTTACTCATTGGTAAAAAGACTCAAGAAAAAATGGCTCTATGTGGTAGCCGTTATAGGAGCCTCCACGTTGGTAGCGGATAGCGTCATCACACCTTCCTTAACGGTGATGTCTGCTATTGAAGGGCTTAAGATTTACAATCCGGAGACTCCTGTAGTAGCGATTACCCTTGTTATCTTATTTGTCATCTTTGTTGTTCAGCAGTTTGGAACGGCTTCTATAGGTAAATTCTTTGGACCGATTATGGTAACCTGGTTTCTTGTGTTAGGAGCGTTTGGTTCTATTCATATTTTTGATCATATTGAAATTCTAAGAGCATTCAACCCGATGTATGCATACAATCTGATTACCCATTCACCAAGTGCAATCGTCATTATGGGAGCTGTATTCTTATGTACAACCGGAGCGGAAGCCTTATATTCAGATTTGGGGCACTGTGGTGCAAAAAATATCAGAGTAAGCTGGATTTTTGTAAAATTAATGCTGATTCTCAATTATCTCGGGCAGGGTGCCTGGTTATTGGATAACTATCAGCAGGTATTCAGCGGTGTGAATCCTTTCTTTGGAATCATGCCTCAATGGGCGGTTTTACCGGGAGTTATTTTGGCTACGGCTGCTGCAATTATTGCCAGTCAGGCGGTGATTACAGGGTCCTTCACCATGTTCTCGGAAGCAATGTCTATTTCATTCTGGCCTAATCAGCATATCGAATATCCTTCCGGAATCAAAGGGCAGATGTATATTCCAAGAATCAACTGGGGATTGATGGTATTCTGTTTTGTAGTCGTTATTTTCTTCCAGAAATCAGAAAAAATGGAAGCGGCATACGGTTTAACGATTACCATTACCATGCTAATGACCACTATCCTGTTATTATTCTGGTTAAGCAGAACAAGAGTGAGCAAACTCTTCCTGATAGGCTTTGGAATTGTATACCTTTTCCTGGAGTCAGGGTTCTTTTATGCCAATGTTATTAAGTTCATTGATGGAGGCTGGCTAACGATGGTTTTAGGTGGTTTTATAGCTATTTGTATGTACGCCTGGTATAATGGAAGATTAATAAAAGCCAACTTTATCCAGTTTGTTAAAATCGAAAAGTATGTTTCAATCATTAAAGACATGAAACTGGATGAAAGCATTCCGAAATATGCCACCAACCTTGCCTATCTGAGCAGAGCCAAAAGAAATGATGAAGTAGAATCTAAAATTATTTACTCCATCATCAAAAAACAACCCAAAAGAGCAGATCATTACTTTATTTTGAGTATTGTTAATCAGGAAGATCCATATACTTTCAAATATACGGTAGATGAGATTTTACCGGGTACAATCTATAAAATCAATTTCTTATTAGGATTTAAGGTAGACCGGAGAATAAACGATTATTTTAATATGGTTTTAAAAGACCTTATGGCTGATGAAACCATTCCGTCCAGAAGCAGTCATCCATCCTTAAGAGCTCATAATATACCACCGGATCTTAAATATGTAATTATTGATAATACATATATCAATGATATACTTTTAACTGTTAAACAGAAGATCACCCTTAATATTTACAACTTTGTGAAGTATATTGGAAGCGATGATTTCAAAGCCTGGGGAGTGAGCTCTCACAATGTAGAAGTGGAATCTGCACCAATTACGGAATTAACGGTCTATGATAACAGTATTGAACAGGTCGGATTTATACGTCATAATTCTTGATCCTATTGCTTTAAAGCATACGATCTATTTAAATAAAAATCAATAAATTTGTAGATAATTTGTTTGATGGATACTGTACAAAAAGAAAAAAATATTGCTTTAATCAAGGACGTTTTAAGAAACTACCTTTTGGAAAAAGGGTTCAGAAACACTCCTGAACGATATACCATATTGGAAGAAATTTACAATATGGACCACCATTTTAATGTGGATGATCTGTATCTTCTGATGATGCAGAAAAAATATCATGTATCTAAAGCAACTATTTATAATACGATTGAAATTTTCCTTGATGCCGGACTTATCCGTAAGCACCAGTTCGGAGAAAAAACCCTTACTTCTTCTTCCTACGAAAAGTCTTATTTTGATAAGCAGCATGACCATTTGGTGATCTACAAAAAAGACTCAGATAAAGAAATTGAAGAAATCATTGAGTTTTGTGATCCGAGAATTCAGGGGATAAAAGAAGCAATTGAAGAAGCATTTGGCGTAAAAATTGATTCTCATTCGCTATATTTTTATGGCACTAAGAATGATTAATCAATGAGGCTATTTTTTTTTCTGTTAGTTTTTATTTCTGTAATGTCATTTGCACAGGACAAGCCTAAACCTGCGCAGAGAGATCCTTATTTGCAAAGCCCTGTAAAAAACCAACCGCAGCAGCCAAAGCCTGAAGATATGGTGAAGATTATTCATGCCGATGAGATCAAGAAAGATCCTCAGAAATATGATGGGAATCAATTTCTTACCGGCAATGTTCAGATCGAGCACCAGGGTTCTATCCTTACAGCGGATGAAGTCATAATTTACAGAGAAGAAAACTTTGTAAAAGCAATAGGGAGTACCAGGCTTCAGAATACAGACGGTTCAGTGATTACTGCTGGAGAAATGGAGTATGACGGAAATACCCAGAAAGGAGTTGCTCGTAAAAATGTAATTCTCACCGATCCAAAAGGAACAGTTATCAAAACCGATATATTGTATTATGATAGGATTTCAAACCAAGCTTATTTTAATACCGGAGGGACAATCAACGATGGTAAAAGTATAACGTATGCCAAGTCTGCAACTTATTTTCTGACTACCCGTACCATTGATCTTACGGGTAATGTTAAAATTGAGGACAGTGAATATATCCTGGAAGGCCCAAATGTAGTCCAGAATCAGAATACCAGTGTTGTGGATATCAAGGGTCCGACCACCATTACCAATCGTACCAATCCTAAGAACAGAATTTATACGGAAAGGGGAACTTATAAAATGGATACCAAAGAAGCTTTCCTTAATAAAAATTCCAAGATTTTTTATAATGATAAGACGCTTACCGGAGATGATATGTACTACAATCAAATCAGTGGTTTCGGAAAAGCGACAGGAAATGTAACGCTTGATGACCCCTTGGAAAGACGATATATCAAAGGAGGGTATGGAGAGATCTATGAGAAAAAAGATTCTGCCATGATGACTAAAAATCCTTATGCCGTTAAAATTCTGGAGAAAGATTCCATTTATTTTGCTTCCGAAAAAATTATCTCTTATCAAAAGCCGGACTCCCTGGATGCAACCAAAAAGAAGAGTTTCCTGAGGGCCTTCAGAAAAGGAAGGTTCTATAAATCCAATGCGCAGGGAAGAGCAGATTCGCTTGCTTTCAATGAAACTGACGGTGTTTTGCATATGTATACGAAACCAATCCTGTGGAGCGGTGAAAAGCAGGTGACAGGAGATAAAGTAGAAGCCTATTTCAATACTGAGACAGAAAATATAGATTCGTTAAAAGTAATCGGAAATGCTTTTGCTATAAGTAAGGTGGATTCCTTAACCCGAAAAGACGAGTTTAATCAGGTAAAAGGGAAATTGATGACGGTATATTATGAGGGGAATAATATAAAGGAGGCAAAGGTCATCGGGAATGCCCAGTCCATTGTCTTTGTAGATGATGAGAATCAGCAAACAAAGCAAAAAGAAAGAATAGGGATTACCTTATCTTCTTGCGGTATCATAGGGGCTTTATTCGAAGAAAAAGCTTTACAGATTGTTTCATGCAGTATTGGAGCCACTTCAGATACTTATCCGATGAGTATGCTGGAACCCTCGAAAAGAAAGTTTCCGGATTTCAACTGGAATACTAAAGACAGAATACGGAAATGGCAGGATATCTTAGTTGATTCTCCAAATTATGAAGAAATACAATATGAAGCGGATAATGAGCTCTATGATAAGGCCCAGGAAGCTATAGAAAAAGAAAAGGCCAAAGAAGAAGCCAAAAAACCTAAGAGAGTCAGAAAGTAAAAATTACGATTTGATATTCTTCTGTAAAAGAAAAAAAACTCCATTTCAAGTCCTGAAATGGAGTTTTTTTTCTTTTACAGGTTGTATGTTTTTATATAGATATTTATCTAATTAGACAGGAATTAGAAAGTTTGGCGTAATTTTGGAATAGCAGGATGGTATTTCACTTGAAAATGAGTTATGAAGTTTTATGTGTTATGTATGACATTGTAAACGTGTAAAATGTAATTCATTATTTTCACTACATTTATTTATCAAGAATTCAAAAACATAAACACAATGAAACTAAACATTATTTTCTTGATTTTTTTGATCTATGGTCACAAAATCAATGCACAAGTAGGGATTTCTAAAAATCTGTCTTTTCGACCTGACACTAGAACACAATTGCATGTAAAACAGGATAATCTGGCTACTCGGTTGCCTCGAACGACTCAGGCTTCATTATTACCGGCCTCAGCGTTGGGCACAACGGGGGACGGAACTCAGGGTTCGGTTATCTTTAACAGAGAAACTGGAAGTATTGTTCAAAATGATGGTACAGCATGGAAAATCTCAGACCGGATTGTTACCACCATGAAAAACAATAAAATGGCCAGATTTATACGTTCGGGAACAGTGACTTCAAGTTGTGGAACATGCGGTTTAGGCTGTGGATTTACTGTGAGGACGTGCACCACCCAGAACGTTAACTTTACAACCAGCAGCCCCAGTTTTAATGAAATATCTTCAGATGTTTCATTAGCATCAGCTACAAGTAATGTCATTAACATTAATTCCAGAGGCTTATATAAAGTATCATTTAAAAGCGGGGCGGTAGATATAAGCACTCCTTTATGCTTGGGGGTTGTCATTAATCTTCAGTCTGTTCTTAACCTGGAACTGAGCACCTCTTCAGATCCAACGTGGAGACCTATTAACAACACGGCAAGTTCTTCTACGGCCGGAGCTTTATCAGTAAGCACACTGGCACCGGGAGCTATTGATGTAGGTCAGTCCCTTGCCTTTACGTATGTGGGAGTTTTTAATGCGGGAGATAAATTGAGATTGACCCTGGGCGGAACGCAAAACATTGGAACAGGAGCCTGTACAGGTGTATTAGGGGGTAATAATATGTTTTTTGCTTTAAGCAATACAGGAAATGCCATATCAGAAATTATTGTTGAAAAAATAAACATGTAATAAGATGAAAAAGATTTTAATCATTATCATGCTCCTTTTTCAATATTGTATGTATGCTCAGGTGGTAATAGGCAGTGATGTAAGCACTAATAAAAACATATTGAAAATAGTTGACGGAACAAAAGGAGTTATTCTTCCTTATGCCGGTCTTTATACCTCTTTTCCTAAATATAATGCATCGGCACCGGATGTGTTTGACGATTATCCCAACCTTATAGGTGGTTTGATTTATAACAAAAACGATGATCAGTATTATAAATATGATGGTTTTGCATGGAACCCGGCAAGGCAAATACAAGGTATTTATCAGCCAAAAGCCTCGAGGCTAGGCGTTTCTTCCGGAGTTACCATTCCATGTTTATCATTTGGAATAGGTTTTTGTTTTTCCGGAAATGTTCCTGCTTTTCTGGCTGCAGATAATAAGAGCCAGGTTTTGGTAGACAACCTGTTATTAAAGAATGCAAGCACGGTTACTGTAAAGCAAAATGGAATTTATGATGTAGGGGTTGCATTAGGCTTTACCGGAGGAAGCTTTGGGTTTCAGGCAGGAATTACAGAATTTAAACTGACATTGCAGGTGAAGTATACACCTTCATCTGATTGGGAGACAGTAGTGTCTAAAACCAATTATTCAATCGTATTTATTGTGGATACTTCAGGTAATAAAACCTCGAGTTTTTCACAAACCATCTCTTTACCAGCCGGGGCGGAACTAAGAGTAGTGCCGGAAATAAGCTCCAATGCTGTTTCCGGAGGTGCTTTGGCAGCTTATGGTACAGATACCAGCACTATCAGCTCATATATCGCTGCACGTTTAATTAAAGCTTACTAAAATGAAAAAATATATATTATGTCTTTCACTATTCCTACTGAATATTTTCGATGCGCAGGTAAATTTTACAAATGTGTCCAATCCTAATTTCAGTCCCGATAGTAATGATCAGGTGATGGTGTACATCACAAATGCAAATGAATCTGCAGGTGTTAAAGGATTTGGGCTGCCTGCTGTGGAAACAGATACCGACCTTCCTTATACGGGAGTTAATGCCCCTTTAACAAGAATAGAAGAGCTCAGAGGAATGCTTTTGTTTGTGAAAAGTACCGGACAAGCTATGGTCTTTGATGGTTTGGTCTGGAGTAAGGCATTTGAAGTAGAATCGGATAACATTTCTAGATTTCAGCTCAATGCCGTTTCTACTACATCAGGAGCGGTCTTATTGCCGATCAATTCATTAATTGACAAACTTAATTTTTTAGCAGACCCATTAAAGCTAAAGACCAATGTCCCTGCTTCCGGCGCCGATCTTAACAGATTGTATATTCGACAGACCGGATTATACAGAATCAATTTAAATCTGAACTTTACAGGACCGGCCGGATCATTCAGCAACAGGTTAGGGGCTAGTTTATATGTTAATGATGTGAAGCGTTTCCAATTGTTGGAAAGTACGGTAAATTATGATGGAACCAACCGCAAAATTAATCTTGACTTTTCTGTATATGCTGTACAGGGACAGTATATTACCTTAGAAGCTATTTCCGAAATTGGCGGAACAACATCTTATAATGTTACCAATTCAAGCTATGTAACGGTTGAAAAGGTTCTATAAACACAAATGAAGCTATATTTTTTTAATATTTTGTGATTGGGTGGATCACCTTGGAATTTTTCAGGGTGATTTTTTAATCTGTCATAATTTCGGCGTTTAATGAATGTTTTTTAGCTTTGCTGAAATTTTTTACTCCATGGAATTACAAAAGGATTTTTTTACATATCAGGCACAAACCACCAAGTTTGCAGCAGGTTTTGAAGTTGAAAGAGCAGAAGGAAGCTATATTTTTGGGACAGATGGCAAACAGTATCTGGATTTCGTAGCCGGTGTGTCTGCCAATACTTTGGGCCATTCTCACCCTAAAGTGGTGAATGCCATAAAAGAACAGGCTGAAAAATACCTTCACGTCATGGTTTATGGTGAATATGCGCAGGAAAAGCCAGTGGCTTTATGCAAATTATTAGCTGAAGCAACTCCGGATCCCCTGGAAATTACTTACCTTGTAAACAGTGGGGCAGAAGCTATAGACGGAAGCCTGAAATTAGCCAAAAGGTATACAGGGAGGGAAGAAATCATATCTTTTAAGAACTCTTATCATGGGAATACCCATGGGGCATTAAGCGTATCGGGAAATGAGACCCATAAAAGAGAATTCCGTCCGCTATTGCCAATGGTAAGCTTCATTGAGTTTAATAACGAAAATGATCTTGGGAAGATTACGGAAAAAACGGCATGTGTCATTTTGGAAACCATTCAGGGAGCGGCCGGCTTTTTAGTTCCGGATGAGGCTTATTTAAAAAAGCTGAAAAAAAGATGTGAAGAAGTTGGAGCCCTTTTAATTCTGGATGAAATCCAGCCCGGATTCGGAAGAACAGGCAAACTGTTTTCTTTTGAGCATTTCGGTATCGTTCCTGATATCCTGGTGATGGGTAAAGGAATGGGAGGCGGAGTTCCTGTGGGAGCATTTATGAGTTCTGCAGAAATTATGGGAACATTGGCTCATTCTCCTAAATTAGGGCACATTACTACTTTTGGCGGAAACCCTTTGATTGCAGCTTCAAGTTATGCCACTTTAAAAGAAGTCTTGGAAAGCGGTGTGATGGATCAGGTGGAAGAAAAGGAAAGACTTTTCAGAGAACTTCTGGTACATCCGAAAATTAAAAATATTAACGGGAAAGGTCTCATGTTAGCCGTAAACCTGGGAAGGCCTGAGTACACCCTGGAAGTCGCTAAAAAGTGCATGGAAAAAGGGCTGATCGTTTTCTGGCAGCTGTATAGAAATGAATATCTCAGAATTTCTCCGCCTTTAACGATCTCTTTAGATGAAATAAGAAAAGGTTGCCAGATTATCCTGGATGTATTACATGAAAATTAATAAAATCCACTTCTCTTATAAGAATTTTTTTATGTTGAAAAGCAAGATTATCGGTTCGGAAAAACGGGTTGATAAATAAATAAAAATCTGTGATAAATATCATGCATATTATATAAAAAAGTAAATACATTTTTGTGTAATAAAAAAATTAATTTATATATTGCGTGACGATTAAAACAAAGATTATATGGCGAAACATAAAGTCCATTACGAGTTTCCAATGCACTGTCTTTCAGAAATTTTGTATGAATATCTGGCTACTGCAGAGGGATTATCCGAATGGTTTGCAGATGAGGTTGTAGAGAAAGGAGATGATTTCTATTTTAGCTGGGGAGGCGGGCCTGCCGAGAAAGCCACTTTAATCCGATATAAGCCTGAAGGTTTCGTGCGTTTCAGATGGGAAGAGGATGAAGGAACCAAAAACTTCTTTGAAATGACTATCGTTATAGATGATATCACCGAAGATTTGTCTTTAAATATTACGGATTTCTGTGATGAAGGAGATGAAGAGGAAAATTCCATGTATTGGGAAAATCTTATCGAAAATCTTAGAATAAAATTAGGAGCAGCTTAATATACTGTACAACCAAACGATTAAACTGATGAACGATTTATCGTTCATTATTTTTTTATCAATAAATCAAATTATACATTGGAAAATCAATATTTTACATCAGACGGATTACAGATGAAGAACAGAGCCTTCTTGTTAGGAGATGCAGTTAAGGTTTCTTTTTTTGTGAGAGATTCCAGACTTATTATGGATGAAGAATGTTATTTCTTCTTAATGGCTTCCATGAGAAAAATGAGACTGAATATTCCGTTAACCTATACTCTGGAATATTTTCAGTCACTTTTTTATAAGGAAGTAATAGAAGAAAAAGGGATGAAAAACGGAATCGTTAATTTTATGGTGTTCAGAAACTCAGATGGAATTACCCTTTCAAAATCATCCGTTTCGTATTTCTATGAACTGAATGAGTTTGAAGATGTGCTTGCAATTCATCCAAGAGGGTTGGAACTGGATCTGATTAAAGAGATCAATGTCAACAACAATCTGTTAAGCAATATCAGGGTTCATTGTCCGGAAAATATTTATGGGCGTATTTATGCTCAGGAAAATGACCTTGATGATGTTATTTTATTGAACCCCAATAAAAGAATAGCCCGTTCAACCTTTGGAAATTTATTGTTTTTAGAAGGTGATGTGATTAAAGTTCCAAAACAATCTGAGGGGGCATATATTTCTCCTCTATTGGAAAATTTTGTCACTTTCTTGCATAAAAATAACCTTGCAGATATACAGGAGCACGAAATTATTGCTTTTGAATCTCAAAAAGCAGAAGAGATTTTGCTCATTTCAGATGAAAAAGGCATATTTTCTGTAGGTAAAATCAGAAACAAGACTTTCGGGAATTCCAGGTTCTTAGAACTGGTGGAACATTGGAAGAAAAGCTTTTAGAAAAATTGACAAACCCGGTAAACAACAAAGTTCCAAAAGTCCTTTACCGGGTTTTTTTCTGAGTAAATCAGAAATTGTTTCTTATATAATTAGTATTCGTTGAAAATATCCACGAATTTCTGTGCGATTTCTTTTTGCCCCTTCTTACTTGTTAAATACTCCCTGTCTTGAGCATTGTTGATATAGCCAAGCTCCACCAAAACGGCAGGAGCCTTGGTTTCTCTTAGAATATGTAAGTTGCGTTCCGAAACATTACATTTTCCTAATTTACGAGTAATAAGTGTCGCTATTTTTCTGGATTCTTCTGAAGGCTGAACAAAAATTTCATGCCCTTGCTTAGAAGTTTCTGCTTCCGGATTTTTGTTGATGTGTAATGAAATCACCATTACGGGGTTCAATTCATTTATTTTTTGGGTTCTGTCTGAAAGGGTTTTGTATTCATCTGAGTCTCTGGTTAAAAAAACTTCATACTCTTCCTGAGATTCATTGATTTCATGAATCTGCTCTGCAATGTCGAGTACGATTTGCTTCTCAGAAAAACTTTCATGAGTGACACCAAAATCGTTCCCACCATGTCCGGCATCAATTACAATATATTTTTTTTTGGCAGGAGTAAAAGATAAAAATGCCATTGAAAAAAGGGATAAAGCAATTAATTTGAGTGCCTTCATTTTCAGTGATTTTTGGTTTATCAAATAACGGAAATTCTTTTTTTAAAATTGGTTAAAGCAATCTTAAAATTTGTTAATTCTAAAAATGACCTTTACGGAAATAGTAATGCTCTTTAATTCAGTGAAATATCTTCAGGAGAATTTGCCCAAAGCAGATATTCTCCACCCAGATTTTGCATGATGGATTTCCAGAGAGTCTGATCATTTGGTAAAGTATAATCCAGGTTATAAATATCCACTACTGTCCACATTTTCCTTTGAATCTCATTGTCTAGCTGCAATGCGGACCATCCCGAATACCCTGAGAAAATCTTAACATCAGCAATATCAAGCTCTTGGTTAAGAATGGAGTTGATAATACTCTCAATGTCCTCTGTTAAATAAAACTCTTCTGTAATCTCTGTGTAAGTTTCGGTTACTTTTTTGCCCTTTACAATAAAGAAGACTTTGTCATTTTCTACGGGGCCCCCGTCATATACATCGATCTTGAATTCAAAAAAGTTTTTAAAGCGGCTACTCATCTGGCTGTTTTTTTTATTCAATATTAACCCGAATGCGCCACTTTCATTATGATCAATCACCAGAACTACTGATCTGGAAAAAATATCTCCGGAAATATCAGGGGTGGAAATTAATATTTTACCTTTGTATGAGTAATTCATACTCAAATTTAATAAAAAATATTTATGGAGAACCTTCACGATAAAAGAAAAATCTATGCGAAATCTCAACTTATTGAAAGTGAGATCAAACAGAATCCGATAGAGCAGTTCAGGGACTGGTTTTTGGAAGCAAGTGAAGATCCTGCAGTGTCTGAAGCCAATGCCATGGCTATTTCAACGATAGAAGATGATGGCTGCCCACGTACCAGAATGGTTCTGTTGAAGGCCTATACCCATGAAGGATTTATTTTTTATACCAATTATGACAGCAAGAAAGGAAAGGCTATAGAGCGAAGCCATAAAGCCTGTCTGCATTTTTTCTGGCCTAGCCTGGAAAGACAAATCATTATAAAGGCGGAATTGGAAAAAGTGGCGGAAAATCTTAGTGACGGATATTTTCATTCAAGACCAAAAGGAAGTCAACTGGGTGCAGCCGCTTCACCGCAAAGCCAGGTGGTCCCAGACAGGGAGTTTTTGGAGGAAAAGCTGAAACAATTGGAAAAAGAATATGAAAATACTGAAGTTCCAAGACCTGCCAACTGGGGAGGTTACATCGCAAAGCCTTATGAAATTGAATTCTGGCAGGGAAGACCGAACAGGTTACACGATAGGATTGTTTATCAGTTGGAAGGATACGACTGGAAAATTTCCCGTCTAGCTCCGTAAATATTGAGAAAATCTTTAAAATAAAAAAGCCTCATCCGAGAAGATGAGGCTTAATTTTTTAATCTGAATGATTATTTTTTCTTAGCACCAGAAACTGCGTTTGAAAGATCAGCTCCAGCCTTGAATTTAGCAACTTTTTTAGCAGCAATTTTAATTGGTTTTTTAGTTGCAGGGTTAATCCCTTGTCTAGCAGCTCTCTCAGCAACTGAGAAAGTTCCGAAACCTACTAAAGAAACTTTTCCGTCTTTTTTCTTTAAAGTAGCGGTTACGTTAGAAATAAAAGATTCTAAAGCAGCTTTAGCTGCAACTTTAGTAATTCCTGCATCTTTTGCAATTGCGTCGATTAATTCAGACTTGTTCATAATTTTTAATTTTACAGTTAGTTTGTAATTAGAGCAAATATAATACAATTTTCTAATTGTGCAATTTTTTTATTAAAATTTGTGTAATCCTTTTGATTTTTCATGAAAACGGTTAAAATATGATAATTTGATTTTCCACGTAAAATCTACGTTATCCGTTACTAAAATCATGCCAAATGCTTATGTGTATTGACTTTAGCAAAAAGCGTTAATTATTTTTTAAGTTTATTAAATCCTAAATTTAAGTGTAATCTATTAATGCTTTTAATGATATGGTTATTGATTTTACAAGTAAAGTTCAAAAAAATTATTTTTAATAAAATTAAATGCCTGGCTTGCTGATAGTTTTAAAATCAGTGCAAAAACTTATTTTATGAATTTTTATTAATAAATTTGCAGCATGTTAATAGAAGTTTTCAAGTCTAAAATTCACCGGGTGAGAGTTACAGCTTCTGACCTTAATTATATTGGGAGCATAACGATCGATGAAGATCTTATAGAAGCGGCCGGTTTGGTAGTAGGAGAAAGAGTGTATATCGTGAATGTGAATAACGGGGAGCGATTTGACACGTATGTTATTAAAGGGAAAAGAAAATCAGGAGAAGTTTGCCTGAATGGTCCTGCAGCAAGAAAAGTACAGAAAGATGATATCATCATTATTATTGCTTATGCACAGATGACTCCTGAAGAAGCTAAAACTTTCCAGCCGAAAATCGTTTTTCCGGACGAAAAAACAAACCTTCTTACCTGATTCATGGAGAAAAAAACACCTCATCCCTTAAAATCTGTAATTACCATTATAGTTTCGCTTGCTTTTGCAGGCTTTTTTTTGTGGCTGGCCCTGAAAGGGCTGGATTTTGAAGTCATCCGGAAATCTCTTGCTAAAGCCAATTATTTATGGGTGGCTTTTGCTGCAATTTTTGGGCTTTTAGCCTATTGGTTCCGGGCAATCCGTTGGAATATTTTATTGGAACCTATGGGATACAGGATTTCAGACTTCAATGCACTCTGGTGCATTTCTTTTGGATACTTAATGAACCTTACCATCCCAAGAAGTGGAGAATTGGCAAGAGCTACCGCATTGTATGGGGTTGAGAAAGTGCCTGTTGATAAATCTTTTGGAACCATTATTCTCGAAAGAGTAGTGGATTTGGTTTGTATGCTGGGGTTTTTAGGACTGACGCTTATCTTTAAATATGATGCCATTCTTTCCTTTTATAGACATTCGGGGGTAAACATTAACCCAAATAAAATTCTCATCGTAATCCTGGTTTTAAGTGTAGGAACAGTGCTCTTTTTTGCATTTAAGAAGAAGCTGGCTCATGTTCCGGTCTTAGGAAAGGTCATTGGATTTATAGATGGGATTTTCCAGGGACTCATGACAATATTCAAACTAAAACAAAAGTTCAAGTTTATTCTATATACTGTTTCTATCTGGGTTTGCTATTATCTGGCAGCTTATCTGGTGTGTTTTTCACTTCCCGAAACTTCGAACTTTACTATTGCGGATGGCTTCTTTATCATTGTAGTAGGAACGTTAGGAATGATCATTCCTGCAAGTGGCGGAATCGGAGCTTTTAATCTGGCTATGAAATACGGTTTTATGGCTTTGTTTATCTCCATGGGGAAAAGTGCGGAATTAGGTGGAGAAATGGGGCTTACTTATTCATTTATTTCATTGCCTTTACAGTTGGTCCTTATGCTGATTATGGGTGGAATTTCTATTCCTCTATTGGCAAAAGCAAGAGAGAAAGCGCTTACAGAAAATTAAGATACATTGTAGTCAAATATAAAAAGGCTGTTTCTAAGAAAACAGCCTTTATCATATCAATCTTTTAACTTCAATTCCATTTGAATGTTACACCGTTTGTAAGGGGTTTCCCGCCCAAAAACCTGCTGAAAGCCTAACTTATAATACAGATTGATCGCAGGTTCTAGTTTTGTATTACTTTCCAGGAATATTTTGGTTGCCCCCAATTCTTTGGCCTTGTCTGCGATAGCTTTTCCTAATAGCCAACCTATGTTTTTTCCCTGTGCTTTGGGTGAGACGGCCATCTTTGCCATTTCATAATCATAATCAGGATCATTTGTTTTAATTAAAGCACAAACGCCTACAGGTTCGTCATGATAAAGAGCAATAAGAATTTTTCCGCCTTTATCTAAAATATACTCGTTGGGGTGATCCAATGCTTTATGATCCGCTTCTTCCATTTCAAAATAATTGGAAATCCATTCTTCATTCAGTGTTTTGAATGCTTCTTGATATTGAGGTTCGAATTCCACAATTTTTACATCTTTGCTTTCACGCTCTTTTTTCTGCTCCTGAACTCTTTTAAATAACGATTTTTGCTCCAACAAATGTTCCCATTCCCTGATCGCTTCCCAAAGATTATGAGAAGCTTCATTCAGCATGAGCTCAACAGCAGCATCAATATCCGCACATTGAATTTTTATGGTTTGGGAAAGAGCTTTTCCTTTTTCTGAAAGACCAACAACATTCCTACGTCTGTCTTTGGATTCAATAGCATCATTGATGAGTCCTGCTTTGGTCATTTCTTTCACGATTTTGGTTACAGATGGTTGGGAGTGTCCTATTTCCTCCGCAATTTCCGTAATCGTTTTTTCTCCCTCTTCAGAAAGTAAAAAGTATACGGGGAACCATTTAGGCACAAATCCCTCTACCTTATACATCTCATAAATTTTAGAAGCATCTTCAGTCATTTTCGCAGTTAATATCCGCATTCTGCTTCCCAGAGCCATTTTTCCGGTTTTCTCAAAAACATTCATAACTATAAAATTGATTATATAACTAGTTATACAAATGTATAAAAATTTTAATTACCGCAATACTATTAAACAAAAAAAGCTTTCGATCATTCGAAAGCCTTTTTTACTATTATCCAAACGCTCTTTTTAGCAAACTTTCCACTTTCGGTTCGCTGCCTCTGAAGTTTTTGTACATTTCCATCGGATCTTTGGTTCCCCCTGAAGAAAGAAGTATTTTATATTTTGCGGCAATTTCCGGATTGAAAATTCCATTTTCCTTGAAATACTGGAATGCATCTGCATCCAGAACTTCCGCCCATTTGTAAGAATAATACCCCGCGGAATATCCTCCTTGGAAAATGTGTGAAAAACTTGGGCTCATTGCTGTTTCAGGGTTTCCCGGATAAAGCTGGGTGGCTTTGGTATATTTGTCTTCAAAGTCCTTAACACTTTCATTCTCCAGCTCTCCAACTCTAGTGTGATAATTCATATCCAGGAGCCCAAAACCTAGCTGCCTCAAGGTCTGGTAGCCTTCCATGAAATTTTTAGACTGTTCGATCTTTTGAATTTTATCATCCGGAAGAACTTCGCCGGTCTGGTAATGTTTGGCAAATGTTTTCAAAAATTCCGGCTCATAGCAGAAATTTTCAAGGAATTGAGATGGTAATTCTACGAAATCCCATTTTACAGAAGTTCCCGAAAGAGTAGGATATTGTGTATCAGCTAACATTCCGTGCAAGGCATGACCAAATTCGTGGAATAAAGTCGTCACTTCCTGAAATGTCAATAAACTTGGAGTATCCTTTGTCGGTTTGCTGAAATTACAAACGATGGAAATATGAGGGCGGGAATTTTCACCGTCTTTTTTATATTGGTTTTTATAGCTTGTCATCCATGCTCCGGCTCTTTTCCCTTTTCTTGGGAAATAATCTACATACAATAAAGACTTGTATATGCCATTTTCCTTTACCTCATAGGTTTTTACATCTTCATGATATTTAGGAATGTAATTTCTTTCTTCAAAAGTAAGCCCGAAAAGCTGGTGAGCCAATCCGAAAACAGCATCCTGAACCTGATTCAGTGGGAAATAAGGTTTTAGTTCCTCATCATTGAAGTCATATTTCTGTTTGCGAAGCTTTTCGGCATAAAATGCATGATCATAGCTTTGCATTTCATCGATTCCATCAGCTTTTGCCAATGCCTTCAGCTCATCAATTTCTTTATCTGCATAAGGTTTGGCCTTGGTTAAAAGTTCATTTAAAAAATCGAGTACTTTAGTCGGGGATTTAGCCATTCTTTCCTCCAAGACATAATCTGCATAGTTTGTATAGCCTAATAATTCTGCTTTTTGCTGTTTTAAAGCAAGCAATTCTTTAATTAAACTTTGATTATCGAATTCACCATCATCAAAAGATTTTTTACCGTTGGCTAAAGCAATTTCCTTTCTTAGTTCTCGGTTTTCAGCATAGGTCATAAAAGGAATATAGCTTGGATATTGCAATGTAATGACCCAGCCATCCAGATTTCTTTCTTTAGCTTCTTCGGCGTATTGTTCGATGATCGGTTCCGGAATTCCATTAAGATCTTCTTTATTCGTAATATGTTTGAAATAAGCATTCGTGGAAGCCAGTACATTCTGTCCGAACTGTAATGATTTTAAAGAAAGATCCATATTGATCTTCTTTAATTTTTCCTTGTCTTCCTCATTCAATAAAGCACCGCTTCTTACAAATCCTTTATAGGTTTCATCCAAAAGCATTTGCTGCTCTTCATTAAGATTGTACTTCTCCTTTTCATCATACACTTTTTTGATTTTGTTGAATAAAGCTTCATTTTGAGAAATCTTGGAAGAGTATTCCGTTAAAATAGGAGAAACTTCCTGAGCAATCTGCTGAAGCTCATCACTTGTTTCTGCAGAATTCAGGTTGAAAAATATATTGGAAACCACATCCAGCTGTTCACCGGCATAAGCTAATGCTTCTATAACATTTTCAAAAGTAGGCACTTCCGGATTATTAACGATAGTCTCTATTTCCTGCTCGGATTGTTGGATCAGTTCTTTAAAGGCCGGAAGATAATCTTCATTTTTAATTTGAGTAAAAGGTGCTGAATGATATGGAGTATTAAATTTTTCGGTTAAAATGCTCATTTTTTTAATTTTATTTGATGTAAATTTAACAATTCTACGGAGTTCACGGCTGAAACGACTCAAAAATAATGCCTGAATGAAAGTTGTGACAAAAAGTTTATATGCAATAATCTTGTCCTATGTAAAGAGGAGATGTAAAAGGAATAATTAATTTTGGACCAGCAAAAGATTAAAATTAAATCTTAATATATTAAACTATGAAAACACTTTTGAAAATTATCGGGATTATTATCCTTTTAATCGTTGCTTATGCTCTCATTGCCATGTTAGCTTTCAGTAAAGATTATCACTTTGAAAAATCAATTGTCATTAATGCTCCAAAAGAAAAAGTCTGGCAGCATGTAGGCTCTACAAAAGCATTCAATGTATGGAACCCGTTTGCAAAAGCAGATCCAAATATCCAGATTACTTATTCCGGCAATAGTGGAGAAGTAGGTGATTCTTATCACTGGAAAGGCAATGATCAGGTAGGTGAAGGAGAGCAAATGGTAACGGAAGTAGTTCCAAACGAAAAATTATCCAGTAATCTTCATTTTATCAAACCTTGGGAAGGAGCTGCCAAAGGAAGTTTTATTTTAACACCGGAAGGAAACGGTACAAAAGTTACCTGGACTATGGATAATGAGCTTACGCCGATGATGAAACTGATGAAACCGATGATGGATAGCCAGATGGGTAAAATGTTTGGGCAGGGATTAGAAGATCTGAAGAAATTATCTGAAAAATAAAAACAGAGCCTTGTAAATTTTACAAGGCTTTTTATTTAATATTCTTTTTTTCCGATTTCATTGATGGTGTCATAATTTCCAATCCCCTTGGGATTCGGGCCATATTCATTCTGTCCCGGATCACTGTCTGCAAACAGCATCCAAAAAACATAAAAAGGGATTAGCTGAAACCATCCGCTGTTTCCTCTGTCGTGACATCTTTTTGCTCCCTGAGCAAGAAGGACTATCAATAAAGGAATATAAACAGCAAAAAACAGAAGATAGGCTCCTGAAGAGTTTGCAGAATCTACATATACTCTAAGCGGAACAATGATGCAGATGTAGATGAGATAAGAAATACCATACTCGGTTCTTCTTATTCTTCCGTTAAACGAAAATACATTTTTAAACATGGTTTTAATTTTTTTGGCAGACAAATATAAATATTATTTTAAAATACTATCTTTATATAAAGAATAGATTTATGGAGAAGATCATATTTGAAAAGAATGACATCAGAAACTATGTGAAAAAGGTAATAGCAGAGAAGATCGAAAAGCTGAAGAAATTTATTGAATTTACTTTGGAAGCCAGTCGTGATATTAAAAAGACGCCGAAATATGATAGTATGAGAGAAGAAATGCAGGAAGAAATTTATCAGATGCAGAGACAGCTGGGTGCTCTGAACGACCTTCAGAGAAATATGTCAAAAGTTTTAAATAAAACAACCGAAAGAATACAGCTTGGATCTTTGGTCATTACCAATAAAGCACGTTTCTATATTTCAGTATCATTAGGAGAATTCTTCTTCGAAGGCGACCGTTTTTATGCGATCTCTCCCGAAAGTCCGATGGCTCAAAAGATGATGGGCATGAAATCCGGGGACTCCTTTACATTGAATAATATCCATCAGAAAATTGTGGAAGTATTATAGAAATTAGAATTTTTTTTGATAAAATGCTTAAGTTGTGATTTTGCAACTATCAACTATCAACTATCAACTTTTTCGTAATTTTGTCTCTATGAATAAAGCAGAAGTTTTAAAAGAGATCATAGAACAAAGAAGAAGCATTTTTCCCAAAGATTATTCTGAAAACGAAATACCGCAGGAAGTCATTAACGAAATTTTACATTCCGCATCATTAGCACCCAATCACAAACGCACCAAACCATGGCGTTTCAAGATCTTCAAAGGGGAAGAAAAGCAAGCATTAGCTTCAGAAATGCAGGCCATCTACAAGGCAACCCAACCCGAACAGCTTTTTTTAGAAAAAAAATATCAGGATATCGGCTTTAAAATCAATAAAGCGGATGTGGTCATTTCCATTGTGGTCAATTTCAGCGGAATGGTTCCTGAATGGGAAGAAATTGCTGCCGTTTCAATGGCCGTTCAGAATATGTATTTAACTTGTACAGCTAACGGAATAGGCTGTTACTGGAGCTCACCGAAAATAGTGGATCACCTTAAAGACTCTTTACAGATAGAGGAAAACCAGAAATGTTTGGGGCTTTTCTATATGGGAGCAATCAATTAATATAAACTTATTCTTATTAACCGTTGTTGGAAAGCTCGATGAGTGATGTTGTTATTTCCTCGATGGTCATCACATCAGTATTAAATTCGAAATGAGCACTTTTTTGTAACAAAGGCTGAATGTTTTCAAAATTCCAGATAATTTCATCACGTTCTTCGGGCATTTTTCCATACGGGTTAGAAGTTCTGTCGGCGATTCTTTGAAGTATTGTTTCAAGAGAAGCAGAAAATAAGACAATAGCATCAAAAAACGGGTACAGATTCGTTTGATTGGAACAGCAGCCTGATATGAAAATAGAAGAAGTAAGAGGTTTCAAAAGTAAATTTTTTATCTCATCTTCCTTTAATATCCATTCAGGCGTTTCTTCCGACATTGAAATTTCCTTCCAGTTACCGTAATCTGTATCAATTGCTGTAAATCCTTTATGTTGAAGATTACGAATAACAGATGTCTTTCCGGTTCCTGACATTCCCGTTAAGTAAATACGCTTCATTCTGAATCTGTTTTTTTAAATATAAGAATAAAAATGGGTCACAAATGATCATCCCGTAATAATTATTATATTTTACATTGATACATTGGAAATTTTCTATATCTTTGCACTCTTAAATATTTAACCGGGACGAGTTCCCCTAAAATTCAAACATTATGTCAGTAAAAATCAGATTACAAAGACACGGTAAAAAAGGTAAGCCTTTCTTCCACATCGTGGTTGCAGATTCTAGAGCTAGAAGAGATGGTAGATTCATCGAAAAACTAGGAACTTACAACCCAATTACTAACCCTGCAACTATCGAGTTGAACGTTGATTCTGCTGTACAGTGGTTAAACAACGGTGCTCAGCCGACTGATACTGCCAGAGCTATCCTTTCCTACAAAGGAGCCCTTTACAAAAAACACTTACAAGGTGGTGTTGCTAAAGGTGCTTTTGATGAGGCTGAAGCTGAGAAAAGATTCAATGCTTGGTTAGAAGCTAAAGAATCAAAAGTTCAAGGTAAAGTGGACGGTTTAGCTAAAGCTCAGGCTGATGCTAAAAAAGCGGCTCTTGAAGCTGAAGCTAAAGTAAACGAAGCTAGAATTGCTGCTGCTGCACAAGCTGAAGCTGATGCTAAAGCTGCTGAAGAAGCTGCCAACGCACCTGCTGAAGAAGTTGCTGAGGCTACAGAAGAAGCTCCGGAAGGAGAAGCTCCTGCTGCTGAAACTGAAGAAAACACTGAAGCTTAAGAATTAACCTGTATGCGTAAAGAGGATTGCTACTTTTTAGGTAAAATCACACGCAGACATGGTCTTTCGGGAAATGTTATTCTGAAACTGGATACAGACCAACCCGAGCTTTACAATAAACTGGAATCAATATTCGTTGAAATCAACGGATTATTGGTTCCTTTTTTTATTGAAAAATCATCATGGAGCAAATCTGATGCTCTGAACATTTTCTTTAAGAATTCCTCTGAGGCCATGGTAGATCAGGTTTTAGGGAAAAATGTTTATTTACCGCTTGCCACATTACCTAAACTTTCCGGGAAACAGTTTTATTATCACGAGGTGATCGGTTTCACGATTCTTGATGAAGAAAATAATAACTGTGGTGAAATTGAGTCTGTAAACGATCAGACGGCCCAGCATTACTTCCTATCCAGATTAAACGGAAAAGAAATTGTGGTTCCGATCATTAAAGACTGGATCCTTGAAGTGAACAGAGAAGAACAATTCATCAAAATGCAGCTTCCTGAAGGCTTGATGGATGTATTTTTAGTTCCTTCCAAAAAAGACGAATAAATATTCTTTTTTACTGTTCACCAATTGCGGGTAACAAATATTCCTGTACAATTGTATCCACTTGTGAATGCGCATAAGGCTTATTATATGCTTTTGCTGTGATGACCATCACGAGAGGTATTTGGGTAAATACAATAATTTTATTTCCTCCGTTTCCGCTTGACTGATACGTTTCAAAAGTCTTGTTTTCTACAGTATACACTTTTCTCCAAAACAAATATCCATATCCGTCAAAGTCTTTTTTATCCGCAAAATAATTGGTAAATGTTTTTTTTATCCAACCCTTATCGAGAATGTTGACATCATTCCAGATTCCATTATTTTTATACAGCTGTCCGAATTTTGCAAAATCCAAAGCGCGCATACGTAAACCACCTGCTAATGAAGGCTTTTGCTGAGGTGTATATTGCCATTTATAACGAGTAATACCCAATGGATGAAACAATTTTTTATAGGCAAATCTTTCTAAGCCTTCAGGAACGGATTGGTCAAGAATATCTCCGGTGACAACTACTCCGGCTGTAAAATAATTCCAGTTTTTTCCGATTTTATCTTGTGTCATGGGCAGATCTAATGCAAATTTTACCCAATTATCGGTAGGGTACATATTTTCTTCATTTCCGGGAGAATCATTGTTATTGTCGTTACCATCAAAGCCAGAACTCATTGTCAACAGGCTTTTGATAGTAACACTATCTTTTTTGAAAGAATAATTTTTGAATTGTTTTAAATTATAAAATTCCTTCAGGATTTGATTTTCATTGTTGAGATAACCTTCTTTTATGGCAATTCCTATGAGAGCCGAAGAAAAAGATTTGCCTACAGATCGTGTATCCTGCAAAGTGTCTCTTCCGGAATGATTAAAATATTCTTCCAGAATTAGTTTGCCGTTTTTTATTACAACAATTCCTGTAATATCACGGAATCTGTTTTCTGCAATTTTTTTATTTAAAAGTCTTATCTTTTTTTGGTCAAATTTATCTTTAGAAACCTTCCATCCACTGTTTGGCTTTATCTTTTGAATGGCAATTTGTTGCTCGGAAATATTTTTTTGCGGGACGATTAATCGGATTTCTCCCTCTGCAATGACGTTCCCGGTTTTTAAAACTGTTGTTTTTAAATAAGGCCTGATTTCAATTCTCAGAATATGATTTCCTGCTTCTAAAGCATCAATCCCACCATTGGCAAGATAGAAACGCATCCATAAATATCTTCCCCATGAATCTTCATTAGCAGTACTGATAAAAGGAACCCTAAAACTGGTCTTAAACTTTTTATTCTCCGCATTTCCCGCACCTGGGTTTACATTTTCTGTATATATTAACTTTCCATCAACGTAAAAATTGAACTGGTAATTTCCTTTTTTAAGAAGTTCGTCGGTAGTTAAAGTAGTATCCAGCTGATGTAAATAATTGACCAAAGAGTTGTCCAGAAAAATACGGATATCAAAATCTCTATCTTCTCTGAAGGTCATGGTGTCTAAAAGATCAGACTCTTTTAAATTTTCCAGCGGAATAGAATTATTTAAAAAAACAATCTTCCGCAAATGGTTTTTCTGAACAGGATTTTCTATTTCCTCAGGAGTAAGAATGTTTTGACCTGAAGAAAAAACAGAAATTAACATCAAAGCAATAAGTAAAATAGATTTCATTTCAAATTTGATCTAAACAAAAATAAAAAGCTATTTCCAGAAAAAATAGAATGAAATTAACATTTTACCTGCCTCTTAGAATTTGTCGGTATTTCAATGGTGTTAAACCCATATTTTCTTTAAAACAGCGGATAAAATGACTTTGATCAGCGAAACCGCACTCAATGGCAATATGAGTCAGGGATTTGTCTGTGTTGAGAAGCGTCAAAGACTTTTCAATTTTCAGTTTTCGGATATAAGTTCCCAAATTACAATTGAAATACTTTTGAAAATCTCTGCTCAAATGCATCGGATGAATATCCAGAGTTTGGGAAAGATCTAATAAATTCAGTTTTTCCGTAGCATTTTCATGCAGGATTTCTTCAATCTGTTTTGCCCATGCCGGTTTCTTTTCCCGGAGCCCGTTTTGATCTGAAAATTGACTGAAAACATATAATAAAAGCTGATTAAGAGATATTTCTAAAGAATTTCCACTCATTTTTGCTTCCCGGAAAAGCTGGTAAAACAATAACTTTACATCTGGATTTTTGATAGTAAAGCTACCTTCTTTATACTTTGTGATTTTAAATTTCTCAAACCATTGCTCTGAAATTTCAATATGAAATCCTCGTGTAAAAATATCAGGTTTTATGTTGTAATGCGCATCTTGCCAATGATGGTAAAGAAGACTTCCGGCGGAACAATCATAAACTTCTTTTTTATTTCCTTCGGTCATATTTCCCTGGAGCAGAAATGTGAAGTAAGCATTCTCATGGTAATGCCAGTCGACATAAGGATGAGTGTATTCAGTATCCGTAATGGTAAGGCCGTCCAAACAGATGGTTTCATTGGTTTGTCCGAAAAATTCACCATTACGAAGATTTTTCATTGTATTTTTTGTTTTAAATTTTCAATCTGTATATACATTCTGTTGAAGAATTTTTTCCTGTCCCTGTTTCCGGCGGTGTTTAGAGATTTGCAATTTTTTATTTGATGTTCAAAGTAGCTGAGTGTTTCCCTACAGGTTCTGGCATCGTTGATCAGGATATATCCAAACATATTGGAAGGTAAAGCGAAAAGTGACTGTTTCGGATGATGAAAAAAGATATCATTGGAAAGGTGCATCAGCTCGTTTTCATACAAATGAAACTTTGGATTATTTTCGGTTTTCTCTTCCATATATTCTATCAATTCTTTTACTTCTTCCAGAATAATATTAGCCTCATTTTTCAATAAAAGCCCGGTTTCATAATAAAATAAAATCTGCTGCAAAATACTGGAAACCGTCATGTCATTCCACAATTCCACAACATGTTGTGCTTCATATTTTTCCCTTAGTTTTTTGGTGTTGAGTTCAAAATTGGGAGGAGAGAATTGCAAAAAAGGGATAAAAACCTGCTTTGCATTAAGCAAATTCATCCAGACATAAATCTTGAAACGGGAAAGTAACGTATCTGAAAGTGTATAAAAAAACGGAATATCTTTCGCGGAATAATAAATAGTCATTCCATCAGAAAGAGGCAGATTTTCGAATACACTAAGATTGTTTTGAAAAAAAGATTGTAAATCTTCCACATGGGTTACAGCGCTGGTTTTTTGAACTAAAATCTGATGGTCTGATGTGATAAACTGATTGAGCGAGATCTGGTAATATTTTGCCAGTTCCAACGCTTCCTCAAAACTGAACTTTGCCTTCAGAGAAGTTCTTCTATGAGCTGCATCATAGCTTATATTAAGAATATTAGCAATTTCGTCATTCAAAGATTTTTCCCCGATTCTTCTCCGGATCTCTTTAAGCAGAAGTTCCTGATGCATGTTTTGTGATTTTCACAAATTTACTCAAATATTTTAATTTTTTTCCGCATTCGGATTTGTGTTTTCTACAGATACTTTTGAAAAAGAATTTTTAAAATAGTAAGCTATGAAAACAAAATTTTTATTCATCATCGGTCTTTTATCCAGCTTCTTAGTGTTTGGACAAGACAGTTTGCAGATGGCCCGACAAAAAACGCAATTTATTGCTTTTACCCCTTTAAAAAATGAAATAGAAAAAGTAAATGGACTGACGGTAGGGCTAGGTTTTGATCCAAAATATTCTCCTAATACCCAACCCAATTTTCAAAAGGTAAATGGACTGAATCTGGATATAAATCCCTTGGGGTTTTTAATCTGGATGTTTTATGATCCTTCAAGAATTGCCTTTAAAGAAGCCTATTTACAGGTTAATGGAATTAACATTTCCGCTGCAGGATATGTAAGAGGGGTTAATCATAACGGAGTCAGCCTTTCCATGTACAATTATGGAAATACAATGAACGGTATATTGGTTTCTGCCATTACAACGGATATAGAAAAAGGAAACGGAGTTTTAATTTCCGGATTAGGGATTTCGGCAAAAGAATTGAAAGGATTGAGCATTTCTATATTCAATGATGTCAATATCCTAAAAGGGATGCAAATTGGTTTTCATAATAAAGCAACAACGGGAAAGGGATTACAGATTGGAATTGTAAACAAATCGGACAAGCTTAGAGGGTTACAGATCGGATTTTGGAACAAAAATGGAAAACGCACTTTGCCTTTCGTTAATTTTTAGATTATGAAATCAGTTATTGCACTACTGCTGTTTTGTGTAAGCTTATCTGCACAGGACGCAAAAAAAAGGAAAAATACTGAAAGTTCTCTTATAGAAGCAGGTGGTTATCTCAATTTCAATGATTTTAAAAAGCAACGGAATCCGGGATTTTTTGCAGGATATTGGTACAGATATCCTACTGATGAAACTGGAACGCATCTGGAAATTGGTGGAACCTTTGGGTATAGTAAAAGCCTTTATGATTTCAATTATGGTAAAGATGGGCAGTTCTACCCTGTGCGTTCAGAAGAATTTATCCTTAATCTGGGAACACGTTTGGTAAAAGAATATTCATGGAAAAAATATAAAGTTGAATGGGTAAATGAGCTCAGTTTTCATAATCTATTCTTCAGTGATAAAGGAATTCCCGAGGATGAGCCTGTAAGAGAGGAAGATGATAATACCATTTATATTGATACCCATTCCACCAGCGTAGCTTCATTGAAAATAGGAGAGGGAATACGTTTCTGGAAAAATAATATAGGACTTGGAGTTCAGGCTTCATATATGCCGTACCGCCTTTGGTATAAGCAAACGGTACCGGAAAGATTCAATTCTTTTTCAATAGAAGTAAACCTGAATATTAAGTTTTAGATTAAATAGTTGATGCATAATTTTAAAACGACAGCGTAATTTCATCATTGCGCTGTTTTTTTGTAACTTTGCGGACATTAATTTTTACACAAAAATTTATCATCAACACATGAAAAAGCGAACCATTAAAGAAATCCTACAGGATTACAAGAAAGTATTACATCATGACATTACGGTTTACGGTTGGGCAAGAACATTCCGTGCCAATCGTTTTATAGCACTTAATGATGGTTCTACGATTAATAATTTGCAGATCGTTGTTGATTTCGAAAATTTTGACGAAGAGATGATCAATAAAATAAGCACGGCTTCTTCTCTTAAAGTCGTGGGTGAAGTGGTGGAAAGCCAGGGAGCCGGACAAACCGTAGAAATCGTAGCTAAGAAAATTACGATTTTAGGAGATAACTTTACGGATGAGCTGCAAAGTACCATTCTCCAGCCTAAAAAACATAGTTTGGAAAAGCTTCGTGAGCAGGCGCACTTAAGATTCAGAACGAACTTGTTCGGGGCTGTTTTCAGAGTACGTCATGCCGTTAGTTTTGCCATCCACTCATTCTTCAACCAAAGACAGTTCTTCTACATCAATACTCCGATTATTACGGGGGCAGATGCGGAAGGAGCAGGAGAAATGTTCGGAGTTACGAACTTTGACCTGGATCATATGCCAAGAACTAAAGAAGGCGCAATTGATTTTACGCAGGATTTTTTCGGAAAGAAAACCAACTTAACGGTTTCCGGACAGCTTGAAGGAGAAACTGCAGCAATGGGATTAGGAAGAATTTATACATTCGGTCCTACATTCCGTGCGGAAAATTCCAATACCACCCGTCACCTTGCTGAATTCTGGATGGTTGAGCCGGAAGTGGCCTTCAATAATCTTGAAGATAACATCGATCTGGCGGAAGATTTCCTGAAATATGTAATTCAGTATGTTTTGGACCACTGTAAAGATGATTTGGATTTCTTAGACAAGCGTTTTGCAGAAGAGCAAAAATCTAAACCTGAAAAAGAAAGAGCTAAAGAAGGCCTTATTGAAAAGCTTCAGAATGTAGTGGCAAAACGTTTCATGCGTGTAAGCTATACGGAAGCCATTGAAATCTTACTAAATTCTAAGGAAAATAAAAAAGGGAAGTTCCAATACCCTGTCGAAAAGTGGGGTGCTGATCTTCAGTCTGAACACGAAAGATATCTTGTGGAAAAACATTTCGAAAGCCCGGTAGTGCTGTTTGATTATCCTAAAGAGATCAAAGCATTCTATATGAAGCTTAATGAGGATAACAAAACGGTTGCGGCTATGGATGTACTTTTCCCTGGAATCGGAGAAATTATCGGGGGTTCCGAAAGAGAAGCAAGATTAGATGTATTGAAGCAGAAAATGGCAGAAATGCATGTAGATGAGCACGAACTATGGTGGTATCTTGATACCCGAAGATTTGGTTCTGTACCACATGCAGGTTTCGGTTTGGGACTAGAAAGGCTGGTTCTTTTCGTAACGGGAATGACGAACATCAGAGATGTGATCCCTTTCCCGAGAACACCTAAAAATGCTGAATTTTAAACCATAAAAAAAGCCTTAAAACATTGTTTAAGGCTTTTTTTGTTTATTTTCCAATAGTTTATTACTATATAGAAGAAAGCAAAAATCATGCTAAAAGTTATTTTTCTCGAATAAATTTATTAAATTCGTAGAATATGTTATGTTAAAAACGCAAATAGGGATATGCTTAAACAACACTTACAACTCAAATTAGGACAGAAGCTGGCGCCTCAGCAAATCCAGTTGATGAAGCTTATTCAGCTTCATACCCTGGAATTTGAAGAGGAATTGGAAAGAGAGTTAGAGGAAAACCCTGCTTTGGAAATTGTAAAGGAAGATTCTAAAGAGGACGACTATTCTTCCCTTGAAGATGCCTATCAGGACGAAGGAACAGAAAGCATTGAAACTGATTTTGATGTAAACGAATATTTGTATGATGATGAGCCGAGCTATAAAACGGCATCCAGCAACTATTCTCCTGATGACGAAGAATTTGATAATGAAAGCCTTTTAACTGAAGGCCAGTCTCTGTATGATTATCTGATGGAACAGATCCATCTCGTAAATATCAGTGAAGAAGATCTTAAAATTGCCGAATATCTTATCGGAAACCTTGATACTGACGGATATTTAAGAAGGGAGATCAAATCTATCGTTGATGATCTGGCTTTTTCACAGGGGGTGTATACCACTAAGGAAAAAGTTGAGGATATATTGGAAAATTATGTACAGAAACTTGATCCTGCAGGAGTAGGAGCAAGAGGTTTGCAGGAATGTTTGTTGCTGCAGATAGAGAAAAAAGTAAGCTCGGATAAAGCTATTTCTCTTGCTGCCAATATTCTCAGACATCAGTTTGATGCTTTAACGAATAAGCATTATAATAAAATCATCCAGAAATATGACATTGAAGAAGATGATCTTAAGGATGCCCTGGATGAAATTTCAAAATTGTCTCCAAAAGTAGGCGGTAATTTTGATACTCAGACGATTACCATCAACCAGGAAATTATCCCCGATTTTGTTATTCAGGTGAAAGACGGGCAGGTAGTTCCCTTGCTGAACAGTAAAAATGCACCGACTTTGAGAGTTTCAGAAGAGTATAAAGATATTTTATCAACGTATTCTCATGATAAAAACTCTGCGGAACACAAGCAGGCCGCCTTATTTATCAAGCAAAAACTGGATGCGGCCAAATGGTATATTGATGCCATTAATCAGCGCCAGAATACCTTATTGCAGACTATTACCGCTATTGTTAAGTTTCAGAAAGACTATTTTATTACCGGTGACGAGAAATCCTTAAAACCAATGATCTTAAAAGATGTTGCGGATATCACAGGATTTGATATTTCTACAATTTCAAGAGTGGTAAAAAGTAAATATGCAGATACCCCTAACGGAATTGTTTACCTGAAAGATCTATTCTCAGATAGTTTGACCAATGATGATGGAGAAGAAGTTTCTACAAAAGAGATTAAAACCCATCTTCAGGAAGTCATCAATAAAGAAAATAAGAGAAAGCCCCTTACAGATGACGCATTGGTAGTGATCCTGAAAGAACAGGGATATAATATTGCCCGAAGAACAATTGCCAAATACAGGGAACAGCTTAATATTCCGGTAGCGAGGCTTAGAAAAGAACTCTAATCATCATAAAAAAAGCATTTCAACCGAAATGCTTTTTTTATTTATCTAATTTTGAAGAGTATCTATTTCCTTAAGCTGCTTCAGATTCTTATCAAGCTTTCTAAGAATAATTCCGTAGACTAACCTGTAATACACCCAAACCAAAACAACGCTTAATCCGGTGCTCACCACAACCAGAATCAGAAAACGGGAAAGTGTTGAATTGGTCAGTTCAATATTCTGTGCATTCAAAACGTAAAAAACAAATGACACCAGAATGGTTGTAAATGCAATAAGCAAAATGATATTGGTGAAAATAAAAGCATTGACCGTTTTTTTGAATCGTATGATGTTGATGATAAATTTCTTAAGGTTTTCTTCAATCTTGATAGACTTATAATTCTGGTAAAATTTATAGACAAAATAAGCCGTTACGGATAAGCTTAAAATTTTTAAAGCTACAGATATGTCATTAAAAGTCTGCTCCAGCTCCGGAGTATTTTGGGCGCCCAGTTTTTTTAAAATACTTAAAAAGCTGTTGGAGTCTTTATCCTGTATAAGATAGAATAACCCTACAACAGTAAAGAATAAAAATTCTGCAACACTGATCCAGAAAATATATTTTACATAGTTGCGCGATTTCCGGTTCAGCATCTGTAGAATTTCATTGTCATCGTACTTCTGCTGAACAGGCTGTTCCTGCCACGTTTTCTTAAAGCTGTCTAAATCAAATTCAGGCATATTTTTCCATCTGTTCTTTAAGGGTTTTCTTTAATCTGTTCATTTTCACACGTGCATTTACTTCGGTGATTCCGAGGTTTTCTGCGATATCCTTGTAAGGCAAATCATCCAGATACATCATTACGATAGCTCTTTCCACATTAGGGAGCGTTTTGATCACGGTATATAATAAAGAGATCTGCTGTTGCTTCTCATCATCATCTTCCACAAAATCTTTATGGTTAATATCGAGTTCATTTGTTGGAAGGCTCTTGCTTTTTTTTCTGAAAAGAGTAATGGCTGTATTAAGGGCTACACGATACATCCATGTAGAAATTTTTGAATTTCCTTTGAAAGAATCATAGCTTCTCCAAAGCTGTAAGACAATTTCCTGGAAAAGATCTTCCTCATCTTCCAGGGAATTGGTATACAAACGCGATACTTTAATAATCAGTCCCTGATTATCCTTAATAAGCTGCGCAAATTCTTTTTCTCTAGAAATCAATATGGATGTATAATAATTGCACGAAGATAATAAATTAGTCGATATGGTGTTGTGATAATTTAATGATGTGTTGATAGATGAATGGTCAAATGTGCAAATCACGGTATGATTACATCCCATATCACCACATCATCATATTGCTATATTGCCAAAATTAAATCGTATCTTTGCACCCGCGAGAAAATCGGCTTGTTGATTCCTGTTTCGGCAGGGGTAGGAAAGTCCGGACACCATAGAGCAGCAAAGCGGATAACATCCGTCACCCGTGAGGGTAGGACAAGTGCAACAGAAAGCAAGTACAGTTCGGCTGTAGTGAAACCAGGTAAACTCTTTGTGGTGCAATGATAAGTATATCGGTTCTTTTCAGCAATGAAAATAGGAGCTGCTCGCTCTGAAAGCCGAGGGGTAATCAGCTCAAGTTTTGCAGCAATGTAAAACGCAGATAAATAACAGGCGCTTCCTTCATGGAAGTACAGAATCCGGCTTACAGATTTTCTCGTATTTTTTAAGCAAAAAGTCAGAAGCTGGATGCTGAAGGTTCAATGGCATAATATAACTTCCGACATCCAACTTCCAGATTCCAATAATACTATTCACTTTCCAATTGCTGCTTAGCCTTCTGTAAATCCTGTTTGTCCTGACTGGAGAGCTGAGGATATTTCAGATTCATTTTTTCTAAAGTATCAATAATGATCTGAATGGCGGCAACTCTGGCAAACCATTTATTATCTGCAGGAAGAATATACCAGGGAGCATATTCTTTGGATGTTTCGTTAATGGCGGTTTCATATGCTTCCATATACTTATCAAACAAAGCTCTTTCCGGTAGATCACCCATGGAAAACTTCCAGTTTTTTTTCTGTTCATTGATTCTGTCTAAAAACCTTTGTTTCTGCTCCTTTTTGGAAACATGTAAAAATATCTTTACTATGGTTGTACCATTTTGGGAAAGGTGCTTTTCAAAATTCCTGATGCTTTCGTATCTGTTTTCCCAGAACTGATTGTCGAAATCCTTTACGGAATCCCATGTTTTTTCACTTAAATTATATTCGGGATGAACCTTACAGACCAAAACACTTTCATAATGGGATCTGTTAAAAATACCAATCATCCCTTTCTGAGGTAAAGCCAGATAATGCCTCCATAAAAAATCATGGGAATATTCTTTGGTGCTCGGAGCTTTAAAGCTTGTCACGTTACATCCTTGCGGGTTTACTCCACCAAAAACGTGTTCGATAAGACTGTCTTTCCCTGCCGCATCCATAGCCTGCAGAACAACCAGAAGAGACTGGCTCCCGTCAGCATACAGCTTTTCCTGCAGTTCACGTAGCTTTTCTTTTTCCCGG
The DNA here is from genome assembly GCF_042849955.1 of Chryseobacterium barbadense. Lineage (NCBI taxonomy): Bacteria > Pseudomonadati > Bacteroidota > Flavobacteriia > Flavobacteriales > Weeksellaceae > Chryseobacterium > Chryseobacterium barbadense. The sequence goes on along the minus strand of NZ_BAAFHL010000010.1, from coordinate 45,669 downwards.
ATCAGTAATTCTTCTCCTTCTTCTTTAGTAAGCCTACCTTCATATTCTGTGGAGGTTTTGCCTATTGAAATTTTTCCCTTTACCAGGAAGTCATCAGAAAAGTTAGTATCCATATTTTATTTATTTGAATAAATGTAATAAAAAACCGGCTCTCCTGAGCCGGTTTTTTTATTTTTTCAAAAAGTAGAGCTTATTTTGCGGCAGCTACTTTTTTAGCTTGTTTGGCAGCTTTCTTTTCAGCCTTGGTAGCAGCCTTTTGCTCTGCAGGAGTTAGTGGCTTAGGTTCAGGAGCATTAGCATCTACAGTACCTTTAATGTAGATTACGCTTCTGTTGTTGGCCGGGTCGTTAGAGAAAACTTCTATCATTTTATTGAATCCTCCGTTGATAGCCGTGTTATATCCAACTTTGATCTTAGCAGACTTTCCTGGCATAATAGGATCTTGGCTGAATTCAGGAGTTGTACATCCGCAAGATGGTTTTACATTGGAAATAATAAGAGGCTTATCACCAGTATTCGTTACGGTAAAAAATCTTGTTCCATCAGCATTAGGCTTGATAGTACCATAATCATAAGTGGTTTTATCAAAAGTGATGGTTTGTGCAGATGCAATAGCAAATGTCCCAAATAGTGCAATTCCTGCAATTAATTTTTTCATATTCTTGAATGTTAATATGTTTGTTAGATAAATTTTGAAAAACAAAGTTAAAAATTATTTTAATTCATACTTGAAATTTTTTTTCTTTAAGTATTTTTGCAAATTGTAAGCCAAAGAATTAGAATTTATGCAGATTTCAGAAAAGTACAATCCACAGGAAACTGAACAAAAATGGTATAACTACTGGTTGGAGAATAAGTATTTCCATTCAGAGCCAAACGACAAACCGCCATATACCGTTGTAATTCCTCCGCCAAACGTTACGGGGATCTTACATATGGGGCATATGCTGAACAATACCATTCAGGATGTTCTGGTCCGCCGTGCAAGAATGCAGGGCTTTAATGCCTGTTGGGTTCCGGGCACAGATCACGCTTCCATTGCTACTGAAGCTAAGGTGGTTGCCAAACTGAAATCAGAAGGAGTCAACAAATCGGATATTACCCGTGAAGAGTTTTTAAAACATGCATGGGAATGGACGGATAAATACGGAGGAACCATTCTTGAACAGTTGAAAAAGTTAGGCTGTTCGTGCGACTGGGACAGAACCCGTTTTACCATGGAGGATAAACTTTCCGAGCAGGTAATTAAAAGCTTTGTTGATCTATATAACAAAGGTCTTATCTACAGAGGATACAGAATGGTTAACTGGGATCCTGAAGCCAAAACCAATATTTCTGATGAAGAAGTAATATTTAAAGAACAGAACGGGAAATTATATTTCCTTAAATATAAAATTGAAGGTTCCGAAGAATTCCTTTCGGTGGCAACTACGCGTCCGGAAACGATTTTCGGGGATACTGCCGTTTGTATCAACCCGAATGATGAACGATATGCTCACCTGAAAGGTAAAAATGTAATTGTACCTATTGTGAACAGACTGGTTCCGATTATTGAAGACGAATATGTGGATATAGAATTCGGAACGGGAGCTTTAAAAATTACTCCGGCACACGATACTAATGACTATGAGATCGGGCAAAAGCATCAGTTAAAAATGATTGATGCTCTGGATGATGATGCCAACCTTAACGAACACGGATTACATTATGCAGGAAAAAACAGATTCGAGGTTAGAAAACTGATCGCAAAAGAGCTGGAGGAAAAAGACCTTTTACTAAAAGCTGAAGATTATGTAAATAAAGTAGGAACTTCAGAAAGAACAGGAGCAGTCATTGAGCCTAAAATTTCCGTTCAGTGGTTCCTGAAAATGTCTGAAATTGCTAAACCTGCGTTGGACGTGGTAATGGATGATGAGGTGAAATTCTATCCGGAGAAGTTTAAAAACATCTATAAACACTGGATGGAAAACATCCGTGACTGGAATATTTCCCGCCAGCTTTGGTGGGGACAGCAAATTCCTGCCTATTATTATGGAAGTGGAGATGAAGATTTTGTTGTAGCTGAAACTAGAGAAGAAGCTTTAGATTTAGCTAAAGAAAAAACAGGAAACCAGCAACTGACAATCGACAACCTGAAACAAGACCAAGATGCTCTTGATACCTGGTTCTCTTCATGGTTATGGCCAATGTCTGTTTTCGATGGATTACTTAATCCTGAAAATAAAGAGATTAATTATTACTACCCGACTTCTGACCTGGTAACCGCCCCGGATATTATCTTTTTCTGGGTAGCCAGAATGATCATGGCAGGATTGGAATACAGAAAAGAGGTTCCTTTCAAAAATGTTTACTTCACAGGAATTGTAAGAGATAAGCAGAGAAGAAAGATGTCCAAATCCTTAGGGAATTCACCGGATCCATTGGAATTGATGGAGAAATACGGAGCGGATGGAGTTCGTGTAGGAATCTTATTGAGTTCTGCGGCAGGAAACGATCTTCTTTTTGATGAAGAGCTTATGCTTCAGGGAAGAAATTTCATGACGAAGATCTGGAATGCTTTCCGCTTGATCAACATGTGGAACCATGAAGATAAGTCTGCTAATTCAGCAGAAATACAAACTATTGAATGGTTTGAAAATCAATTGAACAAATCAATTACTGAAATCAACGATCAGTTTGATAAGTTCAGAATTTCCGATGCATTACATTTAATTCAGAAATTAGTTAAGGACGATTTCTGTGGTCTATATCTTGAGGCGATTAAACCCAATTATGGAGAAGGCATTTCTAAAGAAGTTTATAACAGAACAATTATTTTCTTTGAAGAATTAATGAAGCTGCTTCATCCATTTATGCCTTTCTTAACGGAAGAATTATGGCAATTGATCGCTGAGAGAAGTACAGACAATGCATTAGTGATAGCTCAACAGAAAAAAGCTGGGGAATTCAGTGAAGCAATTATTAAAAACTTTGAAACCGCAGAGGAACTGATTTCAGGAGTTAGAAATTACCGTCAGACCAAAGGTATCTCGCCAAGGGAAGCGGTTGAAATTTATACCAGTGCTTCAGAATTTGCCAATGAGGCAGTTATCAGAAAGCTGGCCAACGTTTCTGAAATTCATTTTAGTGAAAAAACAGATAAGCCAAGCTTCACGTTCCTTGTGGGATCAACTGAAATATCCATTCCTTTAAGTGAAAATTTGGATTTAGGAGAGGAAAAGCAAAAAACAGAGGAAGAATTAAAATATTTGAAAGGTTTCCTGATTTCTGTTGAAAAGAAGCTTTCCAATGAAAAGTTCGTGGCCAACGCAAAACCTGAAATTGTAGAAACAGAGCGTAAAAAACAAAAGGATGCTCAGGATAAAATTGCCATTTTGGAGGAGAAACTGAAAACTTTGTAAATAATAATTTTTTGTCGGAATGTCAGGCTGAGCGGAGTCGAAGCCTTTTTGAATAATGAATCAATATTTTGTATACATGTTTAAATGTTCCGATAAGTTTTATTATACTGGTATTACCAATGATATTGAAGCCTTTTTCAACATCAGTCTGGAAAGTTTCCTGAAAGTTATACATACAAAAGAAGACCGGTTGAGCGAGTCTTCTTTTGTGAATTTAATAATGTAACTCAGGCTATTTCATTTGAAAGACAATTGAAAGCCGGAGCAGAAATAAAAAAGAAGCTATTTTTAATGACAACCGGGATAAACTAAAAGATAATTCAGTTTGTCAAAACAAAAGTCAATTCAGTAATTTTGAACAAGATAAAAATAAAAAGGCTTCGACTCCGCTCAGCCTGACAACAAAAAAGACTCATCAATCTCAATGACACACATAGAAAACATAAAGAAACTATTTTCCAAAAATTTTGTAGAAAGTCCGTTACTGGAAAGTTTTGAAGTAGGGAAAATCTATCTTTCCAGTGGAAATCTGGTGGCCTGTGATCCTTTGATCACCAATGATATGAAACCCTTTTCTACATCATTTCCAAAAGGGGATTTTCCTGTTTTATTGCACAAGGAGAGAGAAAGTAATTGTGTAGCATATGCCGAAATCATTTTCAGCAATACTGAAATTGCTGAATGGAAATTAGCCACTACAGAAGGGCAGAATACGAAAGATCTGGTAGAAGGAGAGGTATTTGGATACCCTGTAGAGAGCGGAATGGGGTGTTTCATGGATGCGGATACTCAAAATAGTCTCAATGAGCTTGAAAAAAAGCTGTATCATCGTAAAGGAGTTGACTTTATGGGGATTTATGAAGAGTTTTTCCATGACTATTTTTTTGACGAGAACGGAGCCATTGATCAGTATGCCTTTTTAAAGCCTGCAAAGGACCATCCGGGAACTATTTTTGCTTTTGAAACCGGATATGGTGAAGGTTTTTATGCAAGCTATATCGGGTATGATAAAAATGCTGCACCAGTAAAAGTAGTGACTGAATTTATTGAAATTAGTTAATTAAAGTTAATTTTTTTTGAAAATATGTTCTGTTTTTTAAATTTGATAAACATTAAAACACAATGAATTTCTCATCGGAACAACCCAAAATTATTGTTGTAGGCAGCTCTTCTATTGATCTGGTTCTGGAAACAAATAAACTCCCGTCACCTAATGAAACGGTTTTAGCGTCAAGCTCGGAAAGCTATTTTGGAGGTAAAGGAGCCAATCAGGCTGTAGGAACGGCCAGACTTGGAGCGAGTGTGTATTTTATCGGGTGTGTGGGAATGGATCCCCTGGGACAACAGATTATGAGAAATCTGGTGAATGAAAACGTGAATGTGGGATTTATCTATGAAACAGATAAAGAAGCTACGGGAACCGCTTATGTAACAGCTTTTAACGGAGATGCCGTAATAGTAGTTGTTCCGGCAGCCAATAAATGTTTAACAACAGACCATATAGAATCTGCAGATAAGTATTTTCAAACATCTGATCTTGTTCTGGTTCAGTTAGAGGTATCTTTGGATGTTGTGGAATATACCATAAAGAAGGCTAAAAAATATGGTAAAAAAGTAGGGCTTTATGCCTCACCTGCTGTAAGGCTTACTGCTGAAATTCTGGATAACGTGGATTTTGTCGTAGCCAAAAGTACAGAACTATATACTATTTTCGGAGAAGAGCAGAGAGAGGACGTTTTAAGAAAATATTTCAATAAAGTATTTGTAAGAGATGACACAAATTCCACCATTTATTTTGATGGGACAGAAATGAAATATTTTAGAAATGACAGCGATAAAGCTGTATATAAAATGGGAATGGGAGATGCCTTTACATCCGGATTTGCAGTGGCTTTGTGTCATGATAATTCCTTGGAAGAATGTGTGAAATTCGGAAATGAAGTATCGGCAAGAGTTTCTGTGAAAAAAGGATCCCAGACAGGTCTTCCAAGACTGTCGGATTTCTTTTCTTAAGCTATTTAATACATATCGAAAATCGAAAAGTTAACCTAAAAATAGAAGTAAAATTTCCACTTTTATAGTGGATTTTTCTTTTCTTACTATGGAAAAACTTATTCTTACTACTCAGGATCATGTTTCCTTGGCTGCACATCTCTTTCCGCCGAAAATTGACCATGAGAAAATATTACTCATCAATTCCGCAACGGGAGTGAAGCAGCAGGTGTATTTTTCGTTTGCGAAATTTTTTGCAGAGAAAGGATTCACGGTTATCACCTATGATTATAGGGGAATAGGACTTTCAAAACCGGAACAGATGAAAGGCTTTAATGCCTCTATGAGAATTTGGGGATCGGAAGATTACAAAACATTAACCCAATACATCAGAACCCGTTTTCCAACACATAAAAAGTATTGTTTAGGGCATTCTGTAGGAGCTCTGATCTTAGGAATGAATGAAGATTCCAAAATGTTCGATGAATTTGTTTTTGTAGGAACCCAGAATGCATTTGTGGGAAATTTGAAGTGGAAAACAAAAATTGAAGCCTACCTGGGTTTTGGATTAGCCCAGCCTTTAGCTACCCAATTATTGGGGTATTTTCCCTCGCACTGGTTTGGTTTAGGAGAAAGTCTTCCAAAAAATTGTGCCTATGACTGGAGAACCTTAATTTTGAATAAGAAATCTACCAACGGCTTACTGGAAAAAATTGATGATTATTCCAAGGATCTCACTCAGAAAGCATTCGTGATCAGAGCTGAAGATGATGCATGGTTAACTGAAAAAGGAGTGAAGAGCCTGCTTAATGATACTTATCCCAATTTAAAGCCAACTTACAGGCTGGTTCGGGTTTCAGAATCAGAAAAAGGAGAAATCGGACACGTTAATTTTTTCAGGAGCTATAATAAAAAACTTTGGGATATTATTTTAAATGAATTGATACAATGAAGAATTTGATTGATAACACCGTAGAATTTGTAAAAGAAAAATTAGAAGGAGCAGAAGCGGGGCACGACTGGTTTCATATTGAAAGAGTATGGAAGCTCTCTCAAAAAATCGCCGTGACTGAAAGCTGTAATCTGGAAGTAGTGGAACTTTCCGCATTGCTTCATGATATTGCTGACCCAAAGTTTCATGGAGGTGATGAAACCGTTGCCTTAAAAGTATCCCGTGAATTCCTCGAAAGCCAGAACGCTTCTGAAGACAGTATTGAACAGGTTTTGTTTATCATCAAAAATATTTCATTTAAAAATAGAAGCGAAGCGCCTCAAAACCGTCCTATAGAGCTTCAAATTGTTCAGGACGCAGATCGCCTGGACGCGATTGGAGCCATTGGTGTTGCAAGGACCTTTAATTTTGGAGGTTTTAAAAACAACCTGATGTATCACCCTGATATTGAACCGAAGCTCAATATGTCCAAAGAAGAATATAAAAAGTCCAATGGAACAACCATTAATCATTTTTATGAAAAGCTCCTTCTGCTAAAGGATTTAATGAATACAGAAAAAGGAAAAGAAATGGCAGAAGACAGACACCGTTTTATGCTGAATTTCCTGGATCAGTTCTACAAAGAATGGAATGTTGACTAGCCATTCCTCGAAAAGCTGCCAAATCAGTATATTTGCACTATGGGATTAATTGTTTTTGCTCTATTTCTGTCGTTAGCTTTCTCTCTTCTTTTATCAAAAGTAAAACCGGGAAGAGGCGCTAATTGGGCAAAATTATTTCGCATTGCTTCCGTGATCGTATCTATTTCAGTTTTCACGTATTGGTTTATCAAGAAAAGTGCAGAGGGAGTTGTCAATAACGCGGTAGGTTTACAGGTGATTAATACACTTCCCCAAACACTCGATTTTTACGTCATTACCATTAATGATCAGGACAGCAGTGGGATTTTGGATGTCAAACATATCGGGAAAATTCGTCCGGAGCATTACAGGGTTGAATATCTTAAAATGGATACCTCGGATGAATACTGGATTTCAGGTTACCTGGGTAAGAAAAACCTGGTGTATTTTTCTCAGCATTCCGTTCCTAATAAAAATATAGATCAGATTGTTGAGGTTCAAAACTATATCAATCAAAGCGCTAAATTATCAGATAAAGCAAAGAAACAGGTTGAAACCTATAATAATCAGAACATTAAACTTGGGGTTTGGGTCACTTTAGACTTTTTGTTGCTGTTTCTCAATGTGGTTTTATTGCTGAGAAGGAAAAAATAGGCTATCCGTTAAGATAGCCTTTTATAATAGGAATGCACTTTAAAATAGAGTTCCGGTACCTCCAGGAGCCATCTCCGGAACTTTCAGATCGGTTTTCCACTCTTCGTTCATCTTTTGAATAAAATGGGCGGACAACAAAGGAGACGCTTTTTCAATATTTTGATGTACAAAGAAATACAGGTTCTGAAGCCCTTCTTTTTTCCATTGTGTTAAACGCTCCAGCCAATCATTCAACCTGTCATAGTCACTTTCTGCATTAGCGCCTACGTAGCGGATAAAGGCGTTGGGGGTGGTGAGGCGCATATGAAGCATATCTCTTCTCCCTGCCGTATCTACTATAATATTGGTAATATTATTAGCTTCAAAAAGTTTACATGTTGTATTGAAAATATCTTCATCGGTAAACCATTCCGTATTTCTGAGTTCTATGGCCAGAGGGATTTCTTTAGGCCAGTCTGTTACAAACTTTTCCAGCCTGTCATAATCCTTAGGTTTAAAATTATCATGAAGCTGAAGGAAGACCATTCCCAGTTTATCTCCGAAATTCATAACGGAAGTCGAAAACTGGGTTACCGGTTCCGTAACGTCAATCAACCTTCTGAAATGAGAAACCGTATTGGTGATTTTTGGGAAAAATTTAAAATTATCAGGAGTTTTTTCTGTCCAGGTTACCACTTGTTCAGGAGTTGGCATTCCGTAGAATGTAGCGTTTAATTCAATTGAATTGAACTGTGTGGCATAATAGGTTAATTCGTCTTTGGTTCCTTTAGGGTAAAATCCTTTTAGATCGGTCTTATTCCATTTGGCGCACCCGATGGAAATATTTTCCAGTCCCTTTTTATTCCGGCTGAGAATCTTTTTCGTTTCGGAATGGTCTTTAGGTAATGTAAAATCTATTTGAGAGGGATCTTCTACTTGTCCGAATTTCATATGTCAAGGATTAAGAATTAAACTGTTTAACAAATATAAAACAAAAACCATAGAAATTTCTATGGTTTTGTAGTTTAAACATGAATTCAATAGTAGAACAATTAAAAAATTATTTAACTGTCGGAGTGATCATTTTATTGGAAACTACAGCATATACGCATCCGGTGGTTTTAAGGTTCACCGTAATGGTAGCCGGAATAGATCTGTAAGCGGTATCACCGTATGGTTCAACGATTTTTCCGCTTGAATCAGTTACTGTTCTTCCTTTCACGGAATACGTCATGGTTGCAGTTCCTGTAAATCCGCTGGACGGAGTAAAAGTAACAATCCCTGTATTCGTGTTGAAAGTCCAGGTTCCCTGTGGAGTAACTTTTTTGCGGTATAAAGTCAGGTCTGTTTCGCTGTTTTTCGCAAAACTGAATGTTTTATAGTCAATATTGTTTTTGCTTCCAGTAGGTGGTGTTGTAATACTGATCGGGCCTTTGTAAGCAATATCATTATCAAGAACAGAGATATGAACCGGCTGATTTTTACAGGTTGATGCTACATCATCATTAGAAACAGCGGAGTAAGGCAACGTTAGTTTTACATTTCTGATGATGTGCTGTTGAAAAGAAGCACCAGTTGCTGCCGCAAAACCTAATTTCAGCACAGAAGGAACTGTAGCATTTAAAGTTTGCGCAGTAGGAGCTCCTTCTACATCGGAATTATTGAAATCGGTAATCTGAGGATTAGCATTTTCAGTATAAGGAACCGATGTTTTATAATGATAATAATTGATAATATTTATAGGAGTTCCATTAACTGTGGTCTGCATATCTACTTTAACATCAAAGCCATCCGTAGTTGTGGGAGTCACAAAGTGCGGAATCAGGTCTAAAAATACTTTTCTGAATTCACCGCTTCCGTTTCTAAGATCGAAAGTTGAAGATAGAGTATTGGTGGTATTGGCATAAGTCCTGTCCGACTGAAGCACTCTTCCTACTGTTCCCGTATTGCTTAACGTGGAGCGGGTAACTAGAACGGGATACCCTGTGTAGCCTAATCCTAATCCTATGGAGCTGTTGATATTGGCTCCCATAGCCCCTCGTAATGTTATATAGCTGGTTGACGTAGTCCATGAACCTGCAATTCCATTAATTCTTGATTCTCCTTGAAAACGTTTGGATTTGAAGTTACCGAACTCATCCAGGGCAATTCCAAGATAGGCACCTGTTAAACCCGTTTTTCTAGAGCTTGAATACAGATCTTTCGCCCTGTTATAAGAATATCCTAAACCTGCTCCCGGTGCACCAATGACAGGATTCGCAACGGCTCCATCATATAAGAAAAATGATAATCCATCTCCATAAATGCCACCTAGCGGTGTTCCTCCTTTCATATCATATTCAAATTCTACGTGTAGTCCGTTAACAGAAGTGAATGTTCTACCGTTAATAAATAATCCTCCGAACTGGGACAAGCTTGCAGGTGTAAGTTGAACTCCTGTAGCTGTATGAGATGCATTACCCTGAAGAGTAAGTTCCGGTGCCCCAGAAGCATTCATCAATGAATTTGAGTAAGAATAAAATCCATAAATACTGGCTACCTCCGTACTGTCAGTCTGGGCTTTGAAGCCATTAGAAAGTAGCATCAATAACAGGCTTATCAGTGATAGCCCTTTATAATTCGTTTTCATACTCCTTCTATTTTACGACAAAGACGATGTTGATAAATGAAGCTGGAGTAGCGTTAGAAAGGACATCATAATTCAATACCCCTGTATCACTAATACTATTAATTTTAAATACCGTTGAATCATAACCTGTTACATAATAATATAGATCTGATGCATTAGGAAAGAAGGGGATTGCAGCCGGGGCTGAGGTACTTCTTGCATTAGCCGGAACATTCGCAAACTGGTTTTTATACAGAGTATATAAATCTTTTGTTTGCCCGGCACTTATCGTTGAAGTGTCAAAAACTACACTCGGCATATAGAAAAACTTAGCCACATAAGGAGAAAGGCAAGACCAGTTCGGAGCTGCCGGAGTACCTATGTTCTGACTAATACATTTTCTATTGGTATCGAAGATAACTAATCCTGTTGCCGGATTGCTTACAGAAGCTAAATTGCTTATTCTAGGGAGTAATACCCCTTTTGATGTACTGGAAACATCTAAAATTGCACTCGTGTCAGGGGTGGTTGTGTTAATACCTACCTGAGCGGTAATAACATGCGAAGTTATTACCAAAATTAATACAATAATTTTGTTCATCCGAAATAATTTTTTGTTGTGTGTGCAGGATACTTAACAAAATTTTTGCCAAATTCTGAAAGTATTCCTTTGTGTTCTTTGTGTATGCAAAGGTATGAAAAATTGTATTTTAATATTTATCTGAATTTTGTAAAGTATTGATCATTAGAAGAGCGGGAATGTTCTTTTTGTAGTGTTCATAATGGTTTAGTGAGGAATATACAGTTTTAAATAAGGAACCATAACTTAAAAAATAGAAAAAAATCTATAAATTTTTCATGTATTTGTAAGTAGGACGTTAAAAAAAGGCCACAAGACTGCAGCCTTTTTTACTATTTATTCTTAATTATTGCCCCAAATAGACAAAAATATAGGCAGATAAATATTGAGGCTCTAGATTTATTGGGGTGTTTGATCCTCCTGTAGAAACTGAGAAGCTGTGGATATGTGAACCACTACTGCTGGTAGTTGAAGTCTCAGAATCATTGTCTACAACTGTTCTATTGCTTCCTCCTTCCACACTAGTGGTTATACCACTTGCTCGGTCATTATAAGTATGGCTGTGATTACCTGAAACAGATGTTGTTGCATTATAGGTAATATTAGGAAGATTGGCCTGAGTAAGAGCAACTGATGTACTACCGCCATTGTTGCCTAATACCTCAGAGCCTGTTTTGGCTTTTAAGTATCGGTCTGCGCTATTAGGCAATGATGTTGAAAACCCTAAAGAAGCAGCTGCGGTTTGAGCAGTTGCAGGTAAGCTGGATAAAGCCCTTCCATTCAAAAGATACCATCCGTCATGATCTGTAGCAATGCTGCTGTATTTAATATCTCCCGGATCAGGAAGCTGTACTTCCAGTCTGTTCCAGGATGTTCCGTCATTATAATAGAGCCCCGGAGTAACGCCTGTTAGAGGAGTAGCTGATGAAGTTGCCGTATTATATACTGTCATGCCTGCGATATGGCTTGGTAAAGGGCTTGCGTTATTGGTTGCTGTAAGCGCTACTTTAGGCATTAAGAGTCCCTTATTCTGATTTTGGGATTGCAATTCTAAAATAGCCTGTGTATTGGGGGTAGGAGACGACTGGGCTCCATCAATGATCATTACTTGTGCTTTTCCCCAGATGCATAAGGCAAATAGAAAGAAAATATAATGTGTTTTTTTCATTTTTTGATGTTTTTATTTTCCTAAATAAATGAAGTATTGTACTACCATATGTTTTGGATATTGTGAAATTGGGGCATTGCTCCCTCCGCTGGAAACAGAGAAAGTATGACTGTGGTCACCTGCAGCCTGGGTGGTTCTGGTTTCCGTACTAATCGTTCTTGTACTGGTTAAAGCCCCTGCATTATAGTTCCAGTAATTTGCTCCTCTGTTGGTATATGTATGGGTGTGTGCACCGTTAGAAGAAGTATTTCCGGTAAATGTCAGGTTGGGTAAATTAGTTTGGGAAATAGAATAAGAGTTGACTCCGCCCGTTGCTGCAAAAGATTCCGAGGTATTTTTTCCCTTTATCATTCTGTCGCTGGAATTAGGGAGATTGGTGCCAAGACCAATACTGGCCGCATTAGCCTGAGCTGTCGCCGATAGCGTTGAGATGCTTCTTCCGTTTAATATATACCATCCGTCGTGGTCTGCATTGATCACACTTGATTTTATATCACCGGTTCTCGGAAGATCATTATTAATAGACATTAAAACCCACTTTATACCGTCATTATAGTATAATCCGGGAGTTACATTATTGGGAGACGTTCCTGCTGTTGCAGTATTATAAACCCACATCCCTTCCACATGACTGGTGAATGGAGCAGGGGATGTTATAGAAGTAAGAGCGACTTTGTTCATTAATAAGCCCTTATTATTGCTGTTTATTTCAAGCACAGCTGAGGCAGATGGAGCAGTTGTTCCTATACCTACTTGCGATTTCAATGCCGTAAAACATAATAGCCCGGCACATATAGATAAAAATTTTGATTTCATAACCTAACTTCCTAAATAAATGAATACGTTTGTAATGATGTGATTAGGCTCGAAGCTCACAGGTGAGCTGCTTCCGCCTAAAGAAAAACTAAGCGTATGGGTGTGTGCACCCGTATTGCTCGTAGTGTCATTCACGTTGGCTGCATTGGATATAGGATTATTGACTCCGCTGGCTGCAGCAGTGGTAGTAGTAGGGTTATCCGTATAATTATGCGTATGGCTGCCGGTAGTGTTTGTCGTTCCTGAAAACGTTACATTAGGCAAGTTGGCTTGTACAAGAGTAAAAGTATCTGCACCTGAGGAAGTTCCTATATTATCAGTTCCGTTAGTAGTCTTTAAAAACCTGTCAGAAGCATCAGGCAGATTGGTCGTAAACCCTAAGGCTGTTGCTCTGCTTCTCGGATGGGTCGCTAAAGTAGTTATTGCCCGGCCGTTTAAAAGGTACCAACCGTTGTGATCAGTGTTTTGAAAGCCGTTTTTAATATCCCCTATTTTAGGGGTTTTGGTTGTTAGCTTCACCCATGATGTCCCGTTATTATAATAAAGACCAGGAGTAACCCTATTAGCAGCTGTACCCGCTGTTGCAGTGTTGTAAACTATCATTCCTGCTACATGAGCAGATAACGGATTAGACAGGTTTGTTGCTTGAAGAGCAATTCTGGTAAGTAGAAAACCTTTGTCATTACCGGAACTTTCCAAATGTAAAATACTTTGTGGATTAACGGTTCCCGAAGAATTGGAGACCCTGACCTGAGCATTTGCTGAAAAAAAGGATGTGAATAAAACCAATGCCATGATTTTATCACCGTTAATGAACTTTTTCATAACGTTGTTCGAAATATTTTTTTTGTGTTGTGCAAGGCAAATGTATAAAAAAATTATATTAAAAACATAATCTCCGATTGATAAAATACTGGTACGTACTGATTTGTGGGTGAAAAAGTTTTTGTTTTTTTCTCTGTATCCATAATGGATTGATGAAAAATAAACTATTATAGATGAAAAATTAAAATTTTATTAAAAAGCTTAATTCATGAAGAATTTTATGTTTTTTTGAAGAATGCAAATGATATAGATCAAAGAAAATAAAGAAACCTGCAACATATTTGCAGGTTTCTCTTGTATATAATTAGTTTATTATTTTATGCCTCACAGCTTGAACAAGAAACAAAGTTCACCATCAGTTCTTTAGATACAGAGGAACTTCTCTGGTAATACAATGTCTTAACTCCTTTTTTCCAAGCTTCGATGTAAAGGTAATTCACATCTTTTACAGGCATCGTTGATGGAATTTGTAAGTTCAAAGATTGTGCCTGATCAATATATTGCTGTCTTTGGGCAGCCTGGGAAATAATTTCCATTGGCGAAATCTCTTTGAACGTTTTGAATACTGCTTTTTCCTCGTCAGTAAGTTCGGTTAAATGCTGAACGGAACCATGATTCAGCATGATTGTTCTCCATGTTTCTTCATTATCAAGCCCCTTTTCTTCCAATAATTTAGCTAAGTACTTATTCTTGCGCATAAAGTTTCCTTTAGCCAAGCCTGCTTTATAGTAATTGGACGCAAAAGGCTCAATTCCCGGAGAAGTTTGCCCTAAAATAGCGGAACTTGAAGTGGTAGGAGCGATAGCCATGGTAGTGGTGTTTCTTAATCCGTATCCTTTCAATAATTCAGGTTCACCATAAATATTGGCCAGCTCTCTTGAAGCCTGCTCAGCCTGTTCTTTGATATGTCTGAAAGCTCTTGCGTTGAACTGGGTTGCTTCAAAACTTTCAAAAGGGATCATATTTTTCTGTAGATAAGAATGATATCCTAAAACTCCTAATCCAAGCGCTCTGTGACGCATTGCGAAATTTCTTGCACCTTGTAGGTAATAATTTCCTTCTGTTTTATCAATAAATTCAGATAAAACAGCATCCAGGAAGTAAATGGCTAGTTTTACCGCGTTGGTATCCTTCCACTCATCGTATAGTTCAAGGTTCATGGAGGATAAGCAGCAGATAAATGATTCTTCCATAGAAGAAGGCAGCATAATTTCCGAACAAAGGTTACTTGCGTTTACAGGCAATCCTAAGTCTTTATAAACCTGTGGCTTATTTCTGTTCACATTATCGGTAAAGAAAATATAAGGAAGACCTTTTTGCTGGCGGCTTTCCAATACTCTTGCCCAAACTTTACGTTTTTCCATATCGCCATCTATCATATCCTGCATCCAGTAGTCCGGAACGCAAATTCCTGTAAACAGGTTTTGGATTGGGCTTCCGATATCTTTGATAGATAAGAATTCTTCAATATCTCCATGGTCAATATCCAGATAAGCAGCAAAAGCACCTCTTCTTACTCCTCCTTGTGAAACCACGTCCATTGCCGTGTCAAACAGTTTCATGAAAGAAACTGCTCCTGAAGACTTTCCGTTATCCGTTACGGCAGTTCCTCTGTTACGAAGTTCCCCAAAATATCCTGAAGTTCCCCCTCCGATCTTTGTCTGCATGATGACTTCACCCATTTTGTGGGTAATGCCTTCAATGCTGTCCGGAATATGAACGTTGAAACAAGAAATGGGTAGTCCTCTTTGAGTTCCCATATTCGCCCAAACCGGAGATGAGAAGCTGATCCATCCTTTGGTGATCATTTCTTTGAAAGCCGGTTGTAATTCGGGCTTGTATAATCTTTTGGCAGCTGCGGTTGTAATTCTGTCGATAGCTCCTTCCACCGTTTCTCCTTTCAACAGATATCCTCTGTTCAGCATTTGCTCAGACTCTTCATTGAGCCACCATATATTTGTGTTTTGCTCTTCCATAGTTGTTTATATTTTCGAATTCCTGAATGTGTTGTTACCCAAGAATTTTGTTTTTATATTGATTGTAAAATTTCTACTTTGTGGGAACCGTTTAATCCGCTTTCGTCTCTTAATCTCTGAAATTCTTTAAAAGACGGGACATTCAGAACCTCATGTTGAACCTCTTCATTGATGTAGTTGGAATAATGTAAAAAAGTAACACCATCTTCCTTCAGATAAACCTTATATTCAAAAGTAGACTGATCCAGTTTTTCAAAATCGTCCAGGAACTTCTGAATATTGACTTTGTTTTCTGAAACGAATTCAGGGTTTACGGTGTATGTTACCACTACATTAATCATATGATCTTTTTATCTTGGTTGAATTGTCATTCCGGGGAACGATGAATCTCTCTTTAAGTATTTAGATTCTTCACTTCATTTTATTTCGTTCAGAATGACATTCTGCTAATACTGTCTGCTTTGACGCTCGCTTCGCTCGCGCCCTTTATCCATTAAAACAAATCGTTTGCTGTAATACTCTTATCGTGCTTCGTATAATCTACAGGTCTTTTGGCAAAGAAATCATCCAAAGAGTTAGCAAAAACTTCCTCCTCAAACCAAACCATTGGACGGTATTGCTCCGGAGAAACGTTATAACGAGTTCTCATGTTGATTTTCTTCAAGCTGTCATCAACACGGTATTTCATGAAGTTTAATAAATCTTCTTTTGAGAAAACGCTTAATTCTCCTAATTCGAAGATCCAGTCAAGGATTTCTCCCTCTAATTCCACGGACTGATCTACTAAAGTATAGATATCTTCGATATCAGAATCAGTTAAAAGGTCAGGTTGCTCTTCACGGATCTTGTTGATCAGATAAATTCCTGCATTGGCGTGGATTTGCTCATCTACAGACGTCCATGCAATAATGTTAGACACATTTTTCATGTATCCTTTAAATCTTGTGAAAGAAAGGATAATGGCGAATTGTGAGAAGAGGGATACGTTTTCAATCAGGATACTGAATAATAAAAGAGAAGAAACATATTCTTTAGGTGTTGCAGAATTCGCATGTTTAAGAACATTTGAGAGGAAGTCAATTCTCTTTTTTACGGCAGGAATTTCCACCACGTTCAGGAATTCTTCGTTATATCCTAGAACTTCTAATAAACGGGAATACGCTTCAGAGTGACGGAATTCGCATTCCGCAAAAGTAGCGCCTAATCCATTGAATTCAGGCTTTGGAAGATGATTGTATAAATTCCCCCAGAATGTCTTTACAGACACCTCAATCTGTGCAATGGCTAAAAGGGCATTTTTCACAGCATGTTTTTCATGGGGTTCCAGCTGTGAATGAAAATCCTGAACATCTGCAGTAAAATCCACTTCCGAATGTACCCAGAACGATTTATTGATCGCTTCTACAAATTGAAGAACCTCAGGATATTCAAATGGCTTGTAACTTACTCTTTTATCAAAAATTCCCATACTAAACGTGTCTTTAAAATTAAATAATTAGATCAATGTGGATAACGTTCAAAAAATAATTAACAATTTGATTTGTTGTAACTTATGTGTGGAAGTTTTTCACAAGAAAGTGTTTTTATTTTTTGTTGCGTGCAAGCACAAAGTTAGAAAACCAGAACTGATTTTGAAAGAGCTAAACACTAAATGGTTGAGTTTTAACCGTAAAAGTTTTCCACATTTACATGAAACTTGCTCTGACATGGACTTACGCATCATTATGGGACAAAAATAAATAAAAATGATGAGTTAGAGTTAAACGATATTGTATAAAATGCTATAAACAAAAGGATAATTTATTAAACACTAAATTGATTAAAGAAATTTTTATTCTTCGTAACAAATTGAAAATATTTTCTACTTATATGGATATAAAAACATACATCACTTAATGTTAGTAATTCAAGATTTACATAAATCATACGATACGGGTAAAAGTAAGCTGCACGTTCTCAAAGGAATTAATCTTAATATTTCAGAGGGAGAGTTTGTTTCTATTATGGGAAGTTCCGGTTCCGGAAAATCAACTCTTCTTAATATTATCGGGATCCTGGATGAAAAAGATTCAGGAACGTATGAACTGGATGGCGTTCCTATCGAACATTTATCCGAAGTGAAAGCAGCGGAATACAGAAGCCAGTTTTTGGGTTTCATTTTCCAGTCGTTTAATCTGATCGGATATAAAACGGCGTTGGATAATGTTGCGCTTCCTTTATACTATCAGAATGTACCCCGGAAAGAGCGTAACCAGAAAGCGATGGAATACCTGGAAAAAGTAGGACTCGCTCAATGGGCGAATCACCTTCCGAATGAGCTTTCCGGAGGCCAGAAACAAAGAGTAGCCATTGCAAGAGCTTTGATCACGAATCCAAAAGTGGTTTTAGCCGATGAACCTACAGGAGCATTGGACTCTAAAACGACTCATGATATTATGAAGCTTCTTCAGCAGATTAATAACGAAGGAAAAACAATCATTGTGGTAACCCACGAACCTGATGTTGCAGCACAAACCAAGAGAAATGTTGTTTTAAAAGATGGTATCATTGAAAGTGATGAGTTTATCAAGCAGGTAGTTTTGTAAGAATTTGAAAAATTTGATAATGTGTTAATTTGAAAATTTAAAGCTTTACTTCATGAATGTTTTAATCTTTGAATTTTTCAATCATTTAATAATATAAATTATGTTTGACCTTGATCGTTGGCAGGAAATATTCAGTTCTATCCGCAGTAATGTATTGCGGACGGTGCTTTCAGGGTTTACGGTAGCTTTAGGATTATTTATCTTTATTGTCCTTTTCGGTATCGGAAAAGGATTGCAGAATGCATTTACCGAAGGCTTTGCCAGAGACGCCCAAAACCTGATCTCCATTTTTACGGGAAGAACTACACTGGCCTATAACGGGCTTCAAAGTGACAGGGTAGTTACCATGGATAACGACGATTATGATTTTCTGGTGGGAATGGATAAGGAAAAAGTAGGGTATTCCTCTCCAAGATACCAGGCGAGCTTACTCGTGAAATATGGAAAAGAAAGCGGAACTTATCAAATCAATGGAGCAGATACAGAGGAAAAGTTTATTGAAAACAGAAAGCTTCTTGAAGGACGCTATCTTACCCCCACAGATTTAGAAAGAAAACAGAATGTTGCGGTTATCGGCAGAATGGTGCAGCGGGATTTGATTAAAAACGGAAGTCCGGTAGGGAAAGATCTGGATATTAACGGGACCATGTTTAAAGTGGTAGGTGTATTCTCTGATGATGGAGGAGACTGGGATGAAAGACATATCACCGTTCCGATTACCACTTTGCAGCAAATGAAAAAAGGTTCAGACACGGTGAGTACGGTATATATCGCTTATAACGAAAATATGACCCCTCAAGAAGCTATAAAATATGGAGACGAGCTTAAAAACAGGCTGAAATCCAGAAAAAATGTTTCTCCGGATGATGAAAATGGTGTAAGAGTGTGGAATAACGCACAGAATATGAATGACACATTTATGTTTCTGGCTGTCATCACTGCTATTGTGACATTCATCGGACTTGGAACTTTATTGGCGGGAATTATCGGGATCAGCAACATCATGGTATATATCGTTAAAGAAAGAACGCAGGAAATTGGGGTGAGAAAGGCAATTGGTGCAAAACCTAAGAGTATTGTTGCTTTAATTGTCCAGGAAAGTGTTCTGATAACAGTAATTTCAGGATTTGTAGGAGTAGGTCTGGGAGTGTTAGCATTGAATTTAATAGGAGACAGTCTTGAAGAGTTTTTCATCAAAGATCCCAATGTAGGCTGGGGGACGATCTTCGCTGCTTTTATAGCTTTGGTTTTCTCCGGATTGATTGCGGGATTTGTTCCGGCATACAGAGCTTCAAAGATTAAACCGATAGAAGCTTTAAGAGTAGAGTAAATTGGAAATGTGGAAATGAGATAATTTGAAAATTGAACTAAGAATTGATGACAGTTCGCCATTCACAATCACTCATCATTTATAACTTATAACTTAGAAAAGTGAACATTATATTCAAAAAAGATACATGGCAGGAAATTTATTATTCATTGAGGAATAATAAACTCCGTACATTCCTGACGATGATCGGAGTGGGATGGGGAATGTTCTTATATGTAAGTCTATTGGGGGCCGCGAAAGGAATGGAAAACGGTTTTGATAAATTGTTTTCGGGATTTGCCACCAACTCTATTTTCCTTTGGGCGCAGAATACGTCCATTCCTTATGAAGGGTTTCCAAAAGGCAGACAGATGCACCTGCATTTATCCGATATGGAAATGCTGAAAAGAAAAGTTCCTGAAATAGATTATATTTCTCCACAGAATGCAAGAGGAAGCTTTACGGGAACTCCGGGAGAAGCCATGTCCAGAAATGGAAAAAACGGAACGTATTCCTTAAGCGGAGATTATCCCGTAGGAAACAAAATTTCAGAAAAGAAGCTGATTTTCGGACGCTATATCAATGATGCGGATGTTTCAGGAAATAAGAATGTAGCCGTTATCGGGGAAGAAGTATATAAAAATTTCTTTGATGCTAAAAAGAAAGAAAGCCCACTTGGGAAATCCATTAATATTAAAGGAATCTTCTTCAATGTCATCGGAGTTTTCAGAGTGAAGAAAGGAGGAGGCTTTGAAAATGATCAAACCGTATTCATTCCACTTTCCACTTATACCAAAATGTATAATGCGGGAGACCAGATCGATATGTTTGCTATTGTAAGTAAACCCAATGCCAATGTAGACAATGTGGAAGAAACTGTAAAGCTGTCATTAAAATCGAAGAATAAAGTTTCCCCGGAAGATACCAATGCTTTTGGAAGTTTTAATTTGGGAAAAGAATTTAAAAAATTAACCGGATTTTTAACAGGAATGCAGCTTCTGACCATTATTGTGGGAACCTTAACGATTCTTGCGGGGGTTATTGCCATTTCCAATATCCTTTTGATCACAGTAAAAGAAAGAACCAAAGAAATAGGGATCAGAAGAGCGTTAGGCGCCAAACCTGCAGAAGTGAGAAACCAGATTTTGCTGGAGAGCGTTGTGATTACACTCTCCTCCGGATTGCTCGGATTTATCTTCGGGATTTTTGTTCTCATGATTTTAAGTGCACTTACTCAAAACCAGGATTCATTTCCATTCTATAACCCTACCGTAAATTATGCAAACGTATTTGCTGCCATGGCGGTGATGGTGGTCTTGGGGTTGATTATCGGGATGATTCCGGCGCAAAGAGCCGTTAAAATAAGACCTATTGAAGCATTAAGAACAGAATAATTAGATAATTAAAGACTGAATGACAATAATCTTTTAATCTTTTAATTTTAAATCATTTAAATAAATAAACTAGATATATGAAAAAGAAATTCACTTGGAAAAAAGCCATTTATATCCTCTTAGGGCTTTTATTTGTAGTGGCATTATTCTCAGGAATCGGATATCTGATTAAATCCAATTCCAAAGAGAGTGAGGCTTTCCTTACCCGTAAACCTACCATTCAGAATATGGATGATAAGGTAATGGCTACAGGAAAAATTATCCCCAAAGAAGAAATCGAAATAAAGCCCAATATTGCAGGGATCATAGATAAAATTTTAGTGGATGAAGGAGATAAAGTGACGGCAGGACAGCTGATTGCAACAGTAAGAATCATTCCTAATATTGCTGATGTCAACAATGCACAGCAGGAAGTTCAGAATGCCCAGCTTCAAATCAGCAACGCCAGAATGAATGTAGGCAATATGCAGAAGCAATTTGAGATGCAGCAAAAACTATACACTCAAGGGGTTATTTCCAAGCAGGAATATCTGAACTCTCAGCAGCAGCTTTTTTCCCAGCAGCAGTCTTTGAAAAACGCCAATCAGCAATTGCTTACCGCACAAAAAAGATTACAGATCGTAAAAACCGGAGCTACCCCTGAATTACAGGGATTAGCAACCACTCAGATACGCTCCAAAGCTTCCGGAACCGTTCTTGAAGTGCCTGTGAAAGTAGGAAGCCAGGTCATTGAGGCTAACTCTTTCAATGCAGGAACTACTATTTGTTCCATTGCAGATTTGAATTCATTGATTTTCCAGGGGGAAATTGATGAAGCTCAGGCAGGAAAATTAAAGCAGGGGATGGATATGAACATTGTGATCGGAGCCTTACAAAACAAAAACTTTCCCGGAAAGTTAACGATGATTGCTCCCAAAGGAAAAGATAATAACGGAACCATCAAATTTCCTGTGGAAGGAACCGTTTTCAATCCTAATAATGAATACATCAGAGCAGGATTCTCTGCTAACGGGGAAATTGTTTTAAGCTCTAAGAAAAATGCTTTATTGCTTGATGAATCTCTTGTTCAGTATGAAAAGAAAAATGGTAAAGACGTTCCTTTCGTGGAAGTGAAGCAGAAAGACGGTAAATTCAAAAAAGTATATGTGAAGCTTGGAGCCAGCGACGGAATTAATGTACAAATACTTCCTGGTTCCGGAATTGATAAAAATTCTGAGGTGAAAGTATGGAACCCATCCGATAAGGATAAAGAAGAATTGAAAGAAAAGAAAAAATAGTAAACTAACACTATACATTCAAATTTAAATCCCGGGAATTTTTCTTGGGATTTTTTTATTTTTAATCCTGAAATTAATGACCATGAAAAAAAGTGCAACCCTCTTATTCCTCTTTATTATTGCAAAATTCGTTTTGCAATATTCCCTGATCAGCCCTGAGTATGAACTTCATCGTGATGAATACCTGCATATTGACCAGGGCAATCATTTAGCTTGGGGATATCTGTCGGTTCCTCCTCTAAATTCCTGGTTCGCCTGGATCATTATTAAATTGGGCGGTTCCGAATTTTGGGTGAAATTTTTCCCGGCTTTGTTCGGAGCTTTAACAATTGTAGTCGTCTGGAAGATCATTGAAGAATTAAAAGGAAATCTGTACGCTCAGATCTTAGCCGCAACCGGAATTTTATTTTCAGTGCTTCTCCGTCTCAATATGCTCTTTCAGCCCACCTCATTTGAGGTTTTGTGCTGGACATTCATTTACTATTCACTTGTCAAATACTTCAATACCGAAAAAGTAACATGGTTGTACATAGGAGCTGCAGTTTTCGGATTCGGTTTTTTGAATAAATATAATATTGCCTTTTTACCTTTAGGATTGATTCCGGCTCTTTTGTTGACGAAGCAGAGAAAAATATTTTTACAGCCTCACCTTTATGGAGCCATATTGATTGCTTTCATGATCATTTTGCTTAATCTGGTATGGCAATATAACAACGGTTTTCCGGTAATCCGCCACATGAAAGAGCTTTCAGAAAGACAATTGGTAAATGTTAACAGGCTGGACTTCATGAAATCACAGATTTTGTTTTTCTTAGGCGTTGTTTTTGTAATTATTGCCGGTTTTTATGCCCTCGTTTTTTACAAGCCGTTTGGTAAATTCCGGTTTCTGTTTCTCGGATATGTTTTTACCATAGCTTTGTTCTTATTTTTTCAGGCTAAAGATTATTACGCCATAGGATTATATCCTGTATATATTGCTTTTGGAGCAGTGTATCTGGCCTGCCTTCTTGAAAAAGAAAAAATGAAAATCTTAGAACCGGTCAGTATTTTAATTCCTATCCTGTTGTTTTTACCTTTGTATAGTGTTGCTTTCCCCAACAAAAGCCCTGAATACATTTTCAACCATCAGGAAAAATATAAAAAGTTGGGATTACTACGTTGGGAAGATGGAAAAGACCATTCTCTGCCACAGGATTTTGCTGATATGCAGGGATGGAAAGAGCTGGCTCAAAAAGTAGATCAGGAATATTCCCGGTTTCCCGTTTCTGAAAATACACTGGTGCTTTGTGATAATTACGGGCAGGCCGGAGCTATTAATTACTATTCTACCAAAGGAATAAAAGCGGTATCCTTCAACGCAGACTATATCGATTGGTTTGACTTAAGTAAAAAGTACATCAATCTGATCAGGGTAAAAGAATACTCCGAAGAAGAAGAAGAATTAAAAGAAACAGGACCTTTCTTCGAAAATGCTAAAATTGCAGATTCCATTATCCATTCATTTGCAAGGGAAAAAGGAACGGTGATTTTCAGCTTTGCTCAAGCTAAAATTGATATCAGAAAAAGACTTCAGGAAGAAATTGATGAAGTGAAAGGTAGACATTAACACTTTATTAACTCTCCAGGTTCGTGATTTATTCTGATTAATTTTTACATTCGCTCCAAAGAAAGTACTACTTATGAAGATGCTATCACGAATCCTGTTTGTATGTTGTATAATGCTTATAGTAAGCTGATTATACTATAAAGCTGTTCAGGAACAACTAGGAGCAGGTAGAACAATAACCTGAAATAAAGCCGTTAAAATTTACGGATTGATAATCTTTTGGGAGTTTTATTTCTATCTCGTTTGGTAAACATTCAATTTTTCCACATTGTAGACACCTGAAATGGAAATGGTTGTGTTTGTGAACTTTTTCAGAACAATTGATACAAAAGGCAAAATAGAACTTTCCGTCATCGCTCAAAATTTTATGAACAATCCCGTCATCACAGAAACCGTTTAAAACACGATAAATCGTAGCTCTGTCTACTGAATCTCCCAATTCTTTCTGCAGCATTTCCTGGCTGACAGCCGATTTTGTTTTCTTTAAAGACTCCAGGATTAGCTGTTTGGCTTTCGTATTTCTCTTAATCATAAGGCAAATATAAAAATTATTATTGCGATATAATCGCATTAATAAAGAAATGTTTTATCTTTGTCGGTAACTTATTAAAAATTCATCATGGAAAACAACTTTGAAGTAATTATAATAGGAGGCAGCTATGCAGGACTTTCAGCCGGAATGGCGTTAGGGAGATCTTTAAGAAATACGCTGATCATTGATAATGGAAAGCCATGCAACAGACAGACTCCGCATTCGCACAACTTTCTAACCCAAGACGGGAAACCTCCGAAAGAAATCAGCACCATGGCCAGAAAACAGGTTGAAGCATACGATACTGTGAAGTTTCATGATGATGCAGTCATAAAAATGGCTAAAACTTCTGAAGGTTTTGAAGTGGAAACAGCATCGGGAGAAAAGTTTAATACTAAAAAACTCATTATTGCTGCGGGAGTAAAGGATATACGGCCGGATATTCCGGGATTTGATAAATGTTGGGGGATTTCGGTTATTCATTGCCCGTATTGTCACGGATACGAAGTGAAAAATGAAACCACGGGAATTCTGGCCAATGGAGAAATCGCTTTTGAATTTTCAAAAATGATCTTGAACTGGACGAAGGATTTAACGCTGTTTACTAATGGAAAATCATCTCTTACCAACAAGCAGACAGAAAAATTAAGGCGACATCAGGTGAATATTAATGAAGATGAGGTGGCTGAAATACAGCATGAAAAAGGTCAGATTCAGCAGATTATTTTTAAAAATGGTGCAATAATTCCTTTGAAAGCCCTATACGCCAAAATTCCGGTTGAGCAGAACCTGAATGTTTCCGAAGATCTGGATTGCGAGTTAACGGAACACGGGCTGATAAAAATAAATGAGCACCAAAAGACTACAGTTCCTGGAGTTTTTGCCTGTGGAGACAGCACTACCATGATGCGGTCAGTTGCTAATGCTGTTGCCCAGGGGAATTTGGCAGGTGCAATGGTCAATAAGGAACTTGTGGATGAAGAATTCAACTAGATGATAATTATATTCCTTGTTATTTATGCAAGGAATTTTTATTTCAAATTGGTAATTTAAATTAATTATCGTAATATTGCGATATGAAATAAACCAGATTAAATGGGGGCAACAAAAACAGACTTCTTTAACAAAGAGCAAAATAAGCTCGCAACGATTGCAAAAGCATTGGGCCATCCTGCAAGAATTGCCATCATTGAGTATTTGCTTAAAGTGAATGAATGCATTTGTGGAGATATTGTGAATGAACTGCCACTGGCACAACCTACTGTTTCACAACATTTGAAAGAATTGAAGAACGCAGGATTAATCAAGGGAAATATTGAAGGAAACACCATTTGCTATTGTATTGATGAAAAGGCTTTTGAGATTGTAAATCTTTTCTTTTCTGACGTTATTTCTAAAGTGAGAAAGCAAAAATGCTGCTAAAAATTTTTATCTAACCGTATCGTAATATTGCATTATAACATTTAAAAATCAAACCTATGAAATTATCTGAAATCAAAAATATTCTGCCTGCATTAGAAAATGTAGAATTTCAATTGGAAAACGGAACATTTGTTCCCGAACATTTTCATGTCACGGAAATTGGAATAATCAGCAAAAATTTTATTGACTGTGGCGGAAATATCAGAAAAGAGAATAAAGTAAACTTCCAGCTTTGGAATGCCAATGATTTCGAACATCGTTTAAAGCCGGGAAAATTATTACATATCATTAATCTTTCCGAAGAAAAGCTGGGAATTGGAGATTTTGAAATAGAAGTAGAGTATCAGAATGAGACCATCGGAAAATATGACTTGGATTTTAACGGTAAAAACTTTGTATTGCAAAACCGAATGACAGCTTGTTTGGCGAATGAGGCTTGCGGTGTACCGCCACAAAAACAAAAAACAGCCTTAAGAGAGCTTACGAATAAGCAAGAATCATGCTGTACTCCCAATTCAGGATGCTGTTAATTCCTATGAAAGAAAAACTGATCAAATATAAAAGTCTATTGCCGCTTCAGTGATTGTTTTACAGCTGATCTTTTCGATCTTAAATTTTGTATCATTAATCTCATTTGGTTATTCGTTTAAATAAATATGAAAAAGAAAATATTAGTACTTTGCACGGGAAACAGTTGCAGAAGCCAGATTGCAGAAGGGTATTTGAGACATTTTGCCCAAGATAAAGCAGACGTTTACAGTGCCGGAATTGAAACCCATGGCGTTAATCCGAAAGCTATTGCCATCATGAAAGAGGATGGAATTGACATATCCGGACAAACCTCAAATAACGTAAATGAATACCAGAATATAGATTTTGATTTTGTTATTACAGTTTGTGATAATGCGAAAGAAAACTGTCCGTGTTTTCCAACCAAGGCTCGAAAATATCATTACAATTTTCAGGATCCTGCAAAAGCTACCGGAACAGAAGATGAAATCATGAATGAATTCAGAACTGTTCGTGAACTGATTAAAAATTATAGCAGGAAATTCGTTCAGGAAAATATAATATAGATAAACGGTTGGATTTTGATCAAAACTTAATTCTAAAAATCATATTTTTCAGTACCGAAATCTAGAGGGAAATTCCGTACATTTGGGGTGGAAAATCTTTAAAATTATAATTAGATGGACATTATTTTCGACCTTATTGAAAAAGAAAGACAAAGACAATCCCATGGTTTAGAGCTGATTGCATCAGAAAACTTTGTTTCTGAAAATGTAATGAAGGCTATGGGAAGCGTATTGACAAATAAATATGCAGAAGGATACCCTGGAAAAAGATATTACGGAGGGTGTGAAGTAGTAGATGAGGTTGAAACTTTAGCCATTAACAGAGCCAAAGAGCTTTTCGGGGTAGATTATGCCAATGTACAACCGCACTCCGGTTCTCAGGCGAATGCTGCTATTTATCTTGCCGTTTTGAAGCCGGGAGATAAGATTATGGGAATGGACCTTTCCATGGGAGGGCACCTTACCCACGGTTCTGCGGTTAACTTTTCGGGAATCCAGTATGATGTGGTTTCTTATGGAGTACAGCAGGAAACTGGCTTAATTGACTATGATCAAATGAGAGAAGTTGCTCTGAGAGAAAAACCGAAAATGATTATTGCAGGATTTTCTGCGTATTCAAGAGATTTGGAATATGCCAAATTCAGAGAAGTTGCCGATGAAGTAGGAGCTACGCTTTGGGCGGATATTGCTCATCCTGCAGGTCTGGTTGCGAAAGGATTACTAAACTCACCGTTTGACCATTGTCATGTAGTAACGACAACCACTCACAAAACATTAAGAGGTCCAAGAGGAGGAATGATCCTGATGGGCAAAGATTTCGAAAATACTTACGGCCATAAAACCCCGAAAGGAGAAATCAAAATGATGAGTCAGGTTTTGGACGGAGCTGTTTTCCCTGGAATCCAGGGAGGTCCTTTGGAGCACGTGATTGCAGCTAAAGCAGTTGCTTTCGGAGAAGCGTTGGATCCTCAGTTTGAAACCTATGCGAAGCAAGTCCGTTCTAATGCTCAAGCTTTATCAAAAGCAATGATCAGCAGAGGATTTGATATTGTAAGCGGCGGAACAGATAACCACTTGATGCTTGTAGACCTTAGAAATAAAGGTGTAAACGGAAAAGAAACTGAAAAAGCTTTAGTTCTTGCCGATATTACCTGTAATAAAAATATGGTTCCTTTCGATGATAAATCTCCATTTACGACTTCCGGTATCAGATTGGGAACAGCTGCCATTACCACAAGGGGATTAAAAGAGCAGGATATGGAAACTATTGCTGAGCTGATTTCTGAAGTAGTGGATAATCTTAAGAGCGAGGAAGTGATTGCTTCTGTAAGAAAAAGAGTTAATGAGCTAATGGAAGGTAAAGCATTATTCAATTATTAATCTTTACTAAAATTAATATATGAAGAATGGGCGCAGGCTCATTCTTTTTTTGTCATTATGGAGAAAAAATCTTTCACTTTCGAAGAAATTAAACAAAAGCTGGTCAACTATTGCGTGTATCAGGATCGATGTCATGCCGAAGTAGAACAGAAAATGAAAGAGTTTTTGCTAATCCCCGAAGCAAAAGAAGAAATTCTTCTCTATCTGATACAGGAAAACTATCTGAATGAAGAAAGATTTACAAGGAGCTACATAAGAGGAAAATTCTATATCAAACATTGGGGGCGAAACAAGATCCGTATCAATCTGAAGCAAAAACAGATTTCAGAAAAACTGATAGAAAAATGTTTTGATGAAATTGATGACAGGGATTATGAGAAAGTTTTAAGAAAAACCTTTGAAGATTATTATTCAAAGCAGATGGGGCTGAAGGAATATCAGAAGAAATCCAGGACTATAAAATATTTGATGGGTAAAGGTTTTGAATATGAGAAAATAAATGATATTTTTGAATGACAGAATGATGTAAATAACAACAAAAGGATTGGAAGAAAAAAAAATATGGCTTTCGCCTCCGCATATGGGAGGCAGTGAGCTGGGATATATACAAAATGCTTTTGATACTAACTGGATCTCACAGTTTGGCCCTCATATCAATAAATTTGAAAATTACCTTGAGAATTATCTGGGAGAGAACTCTTTTGTAACTGCTGTATCTTCGGGAACAGCGGCAATTCATTTAGCCTTGAAATTATTGCATATCCAGTCTGGAGATATTGTCCTTTGCCAGTCGTTCACCTTTGTAGCTTCAGCAAATCCCATCTTATATGAAAAAGCTGTTCCTGTATTTATAGACAGCGAACCAGATACTTGGAATATATGTCCCAATGCTTTGGAAGATGCTATACAACATTATATTCAAAAAGGGAAAAAACCAAAAGCAATTCTAACAGTTTCCTTATACGGAATGCCTTTTAAAGTAGATGAAATACTTGAAATCTCAAGGAAATATGAAATTCCCGTTATTGAAGATAGTGCTGAAGCATTAGGAAGTCGATATAAAAATCAGCTTTGTGGAACTTTTGGAGATTTGTCAATTTTCAGTTTTAATGGCAATAAAATTATCACGACTTCCGGGGGTGGAGTATTGATTTCAAGAACTGAAGACAATAAGAAAAGAACTTTTTACCTAGCAACACAGGCAAAAGAAGATAAGGAATATTATAGTCATTCGGAAATAGGCTATAATTATAGGATGAGCAATATTTCAGCAGGGATAGGGATTGGGCAAATGGAAGTTTTGGATGAAAGAATAAAACAAAGAAGATTAAATCACGAATTTTATCATGAGAATCTAAAGCATTTTGAAAATATAGAATTATCCTCTGAGCCCAATGAAGATTTTTATTCCAATTACTGGTTAAACACTATTCAAATCAAAAAATCACATAATTTATCTAAAGAAATGCTGAAAAATATATTTGCAAAGAGTAATATAGAAACCAGGTATTTATGGAAGCCAATGCATCTGCAACCTTTATATAAAGGGTATGATTTTTTTGGAAGTAATATTTGTGGTACAATTTTTGACAATGGTCTGTGCTTGCCTTCAGGTACGAATCTTACGGACGAATGCAGAGAAAGAATTTTAAAAGTTCTAAACATAGTGAACTAATTTGGATTTTTATTTTAATTTTGCATGGGTTATTTGATTAAAACTGGCTTGATGTTATTAGGTATAAACATAAATAAAGACAATGTACGATTCTCTTAGGAAAAAAATATTTGGTGGAGATAATGTTGTCAACCTCTCGGATGTAAGATATCTTCCCAGATGGATAATACTTGTGATAGATATTATTATTCTGGTAATATCACTCTTCCTTTCTACCTATATTATAGAAAAAATTACTA
The DNA here is from genome assembly GCF_042849955.1 of Chryseobacterium barbadense. Taxonomy (NCBI): domain Bacteria; kingdom Pseudomonadati; phylum Bacteroidota; class Flavobacteriia; order Flavobacteriales; family Weeksellaceae; genus Chryseobacterium; species Chryseobacterium barbadense. The sequence continues at coordinate 15,603 of NZ_BAAFHL010000010.1, read as the reverse complement.
AACAGGAATTTATTTATCATGAAGACAAAAGTGTAGTTTTTGCTTTTATTATTCTGATCAATACTGTGTTTATGTATATTTTTAAGACCTACGCAGGGATTATAAGGCATTCAACATTTATCGATTTATTTAAACTATTGATTTCTTGTTTCTGTACAATGATTGTTGTAGGAACAATCAATATTACCTATTTCTGGATTACGGGGGGCAAATTCATATTAACCCCATATTTAATACTGTATTTTATCATTTCCTTTATGGGATTATTTCTTTTCAGGCTTTATGTGAAAGAATTTTTTCATATCGTTAGGGAATATAGGAGGAGTGCCTTAAAAAAGAGAATTTTGGTATTAGGAATTGATGAACAATCTATAGCTATCGCAAGAGCTGTTCTTGATAATCCAAGCCTGCCTTATCAAGTCGTAGGTTTTCTAACCCAGAGAACAGATTCCAAAAGGGCCTCTTTGCTGGGTAAACCAATCTATGAAAAGAAAAAGATTGAAGAAACAACAAAAGAAGATCTTGTAATAGATGGTGTGATCATTATCAAAGAAATGATGTCTAAAGATGAGATGAACTCATGGGTGAATTTGTTTTTAGAGAAGGACCTTCATATTTTCAAGGCACCCTCAGTACAAAAGCTAAGAGATAGCGATCTGGGCGGGTCTATCAGAAACCTTCAGATTGAAGATTTGCTAAACAGAAAACCTATCAAAATTGAAAATGAGGAAGTTAAAAAAAGGCATTTTAATAAAACGGTATTGGTTACAGGGGGAGCAGGATCAATCGGAAGTGAGATCGTTAGACAAGTTGCTCAGTTTGATCCCTCATTAATAGTTGTTTTAGATCAAGCAGAAACACCATTGTATGATGTTGAACTTGAGATGAAAGAAAAGTTCCCCCATATCAGATTCAAATTTGTTTTAGCGGATGTTTCAAATAAGCATAGGATAGAGCCATTATTTCAAACCTATAATTTCTCAATGGTATATCATGCAGCTGCCTATAAGCATGTTCCATTGGTAGAAGAAAATCCTCATGAGGCGATATTGGTAAATGTCTTGGGTTCAAAAAATATTGCTACCCTTTCCAGTAAATATAAAGTTAACAGGTTTGTAATGGTATCTACGGATAAGGCAGTAAATCCTACCAATGTAATGGGAGCATCCAAAAGAGCCGCAGAATTATTTGTACAATCCTTACAAGGTGTTGAAGGGAATACAACCAAATTTATAACCACAAGATTTGGAAATGTTTTAGGCTCCAATGGTTCGGTAATTCCACATTTTAAAAGACAGATTGAAGCTGGCGGACCTATCACAATTACCCATCCTGATATTGTAAGGTATTTTATGACGATTCCTGAAGCATGTGAATTGGTTTTACAAGCCGGAACAATGGGACAGGGTGGAGAAATCTTTGTTTTTGACATGGGAGAACCAGTGAAAATATTAGATCTTGCGAAAAGAATGATAAAATTATCAGGATTTGAACCTAATATAGATATTAAAATTATTTATACAGGATTAAGGCCGGGTGAAAAACTATATGAAGAACTACTAAGTGATAATGCCAAAACACTTCCTACTCATAATGAAAAAATTATGATTTCGAAAGACCCGATTATGGAGTTTTTTGAAATAGAATCTTTGGTGAATTTAATTACTAAAGCCTCCATAAGAAAAGATAAAGTAGAAGTGGTGCGAATTTTGAAGACTATTGTGCCGGAGTTTAGAAGCAATAATTCTATCTACGAAGTACTGGATAAGTAAAAGAATATAAATGTATATTTGTACAATTTTTAAATATGAAGAATAAAATATGGGCAATATTTCTTGTGTACATGTTAGTTTCATGTAAGACTAACCCACAAGCCCCCAATGATCTGAACTATATGCAGAATATAGAAAAGGTTGCCATAGAATCATCAACGAAGAACTCTAATTCTACAATACAAGTAGGAGATCAGCTGATTATTTTAATTACTGCAAAAGATATGGACGTAGTAAAACCATTTAATCAGAACTATTCTTCTTCAGAATTAATACAAACAAATACTCTGGCAGGTGGTAATACTCCGAACCAAGGCACGACATCACTTACGGGACCGACATATATTGTGGATGCCGAAGGAAATATAGATTTTCCTATTTTAGGAAAATTGAATACCATAGGTAAAACTTTGGTAGAATTTAAAAATGATTTAAGAGACAGGGTGACACGTTATGTAATCAATCCGACAGTAAACGTAAGATTAGCTAATTTTAAAGTTACGGTACTGGGAGAAGTCAACAGGCAAGGAGATTATACAATAGCTAATGGACAAGCCACTATTCTTAATGCTTTAGGGCTTGCGGGAGATTTAACGATATATGGTAAAAGAGAGGATGTACTTGTTATAAGAAATGAAAACGGGGCCATTACCCATGGGAGAGTTAATTTACAAGACGCCAACCTTATCAATTCCCCCTATTATAATCTAAGACAAGGAGATGCTATTATCGTTTCTTCCAATAATAACAGAGATCTTGCAGCTAAACAAAATCCCAATACAGGTCTATACTTAACGGCAGCATCGATAGCCATTACAGCTGTAGCAGTAATAGTAAGTTTATTTAAGTAATAAAAACATTAATGGACAACCAACAATCACCACAATTTTCGGAAGTAGATAATACAAGTATAGATATCAATGAAATAATTAAGCCTTATCTTCGAAGATGGCCTTGGTTTCTTTTAAGCGCTATTATAGCTTTAATCATAGGATATATTTCTTTGAAGTTTATGACACCTGTGTATAATGTACAGACAACGGTACTTATAAAAGATGCAAAAAGTTCATCTTCTCCTGTAGCGAATGACTTGGGTGTTTTGCCTGATTTGTCAGGTTTTGGAGGATTAAAAACAAATAGTATTGCCAACGAGATAGAGATTTTGAAGTCAAAAAAATTAATGAAAGAAGTTGTCATTAATGAGAATCTTCAGATCAATATAATAGCAAAAGGGAAGTTGTCAAGTGTTGAGTTATACAAAGAAACATCACCTATAGAAATTAAAATAATTAACGAAAAACCAGACATTGCCGTAAGCAATGTAGTTAATCTTAAGATTGATGGGAATAAGCTTGTTTTAAATTCAGATAAATTAAACAAAGAGATTACCACTTCTTATGGAAAAACCATAAGTCTTCCTTTTGCTAATATTATTATTACTAAAAATAATCAATTCAATGTAAAAACATCTAAAGGAATAGATACTGAAAATTTAGAATTACATATCTCATCTTTAGAAGCTAAAGTAAATGATCTTCAATCTGGTTTAGGCGTTAATTTAGTTAGTAAAGAAGCAACAGTGCTTAAACTGAACATGAATTATCCGGAAATTTCAAAAGCAAAAGATATTCTTAATAATTTAATTGTTGTTTATAATAATGATGCAATCTTAGATAAAAACTCTGAGTCTAAAAAAACATTGGATTTTATAGAAGACAGAATTAAAAAACTTTCAGTTGAGTTAGGGCAGGTTGAAGATCAAAAGGAAATTTTTAAATCAAAAAATAATTTAACGGACCTTGAGACCGAGGCTAAAATAAATCTTGAAAGTTCAGCAGCAGCTAAAGCAAAACAACTGGATATTGATGCCCAGTTGGAGTTAACCAATGCACTAATAGGATATGTTTCAAGACAAGGTCAATACCAGGTTTTACCTTCTAATGTTGGTTTAAATAACGCTGATGCAACTGCGGGGATTTCTACGTATAATCAATTGATATTACAGAGGAACAGATTGTTGGAATCGGCTACTACCGAAAATCCTGCTGTTGTTGATGTTACCAAGCAGATTAATTCAATGCGTTCCTCCATTATGCAAAGCCTACAAAGAAATAAAACAGGACTTGAGCTAACAAGAAACGAATATTTGAGTGAGCAAAATAAGGTTTCGGGAAAAATTTCTAAACTCCCATCTATTGAAAAAATATTTAGAGGTATTGAAAGACAGCAACAAATAAAAGAAAATCTTTACCTTCTTCTTCTTCAGAAAAGAGAAGAGACAGCAATAGCTCAATCTATCACGGCTCCTAAAGCCAGGGTAATAGATATGGCATATGCATTACCGCTGCCGATATCTCCTAAAAGAAATGTAATCCTTCTAATATCTTTATTTTTAGGCCTCTTATTGCCATTTATTATTATATATCTGTCACAGTTATTTAATAACAAGATTGTTACTAAGCATGATTTGGAAAAGATTGTTCATGCACCAGTAATTGCTGAATTACCGAGTCTTGAAAAAGGAGATTCTGAGCTGGTTCAGATGAATGATCTCACTCCAAAGGCAGAAGCGTTTAGGATTCTTATTACCAATATGAATTTTATGCTTCCCAAGAATAAGGACATAGGGAAAGTTATTTTTGTAACTTCAACGGTTAAAGGGGAAGGAAAAACCTTTACATCAGTTAATTTAGCTTTAACCTTAGCTACTCCGTTAAGAAAAACAATTATTATCGGTTCCGATATCAGAAATCCACAATTACAAAGATATAATCCTAGTAGAAAAGGATTGATAGGCCTTACAGAATATCTCTATTCTGATCAGACAAAAGTAGAAGACATAATTTATCCTTCATCTTTTAATCCTCATCTGGATGTCATTTATTCAGGAATGATTCCACCAAACCCTACAGAGTTACTTTCTAATGGCAGATACGAAAATCTACTGGATGAACTGAAATCGAAGTATGAGTATATTATTTTAGATACAGCACCTTTACTTCTTGTAACAGATACATTCCTTATTGCTGAATTATCAGATATTACAATTTATGTTTCAAGATCTAAATACACTGAGAAATCGTTAATAGAATTTGCCAACAGTAACATTGATCAAAATAAGATTAAAAATGTAGGATTTGTTTTAAATGATGTAAATAGAGATAACCTAGGATATAGCAATAAGTATGGTTATGGATATAATAATCAAAAAGAACAAACATGGTTCGAAAAAATCAAAAATAAACTTAGTTAATGATGAAAACATACAAAATAGCCGTTATCGGGCAGGGTTATGTAGGCTTACCTTTATCTTTGGAATTTGCTAATCATTATCCTGTTTTAGGATTTGATATTAATGCACAAAGAGTTAATCAGTTAAATGAGGGTGTAGATATAACCCTTGAAGCTGATATTGAAAAACTGAATGATGGCTTAAAAAAATATACAGAATCTAAAGGTGATATTGGATATAAAGCGACCAGTGAATTGAATGATATTGCTCAAGCCAATATTTATATTGTAACGGTTCCAACTCCTATTGATAAATATAATGCTCCGGATTTAAAACCATTGATTTCAGCCTCAAAAATGCTAGGTGAAATAATTAAAAAAGGAGACATAGTTATATATGAATCTACAGTTTTTCCAGGCTGTACAGAAGAAGAATGCGTTCCTATTCTGGAAAAATATTCAGGCTTAAAATTCAATGAGGACTTCTTTGTAGGGTATTCGCCGGAAAGGATTAATCCTGGCGATAAAGTAAATACTCTGACAAGTGTTAAAAAAGTTACTTCCGGATCTACAGAAAACATTGCTGAAGAAGTAGATAACTTATATAAAAAAATTATTACAGCCGGTACTCACAAGGCACCTAGTATTAAAGTGGCAGAAGCTTCAAAAGCCATAGAAAATGCTCAAAGAGATGTTAATATTTCTTTTGTTAATGAATTAGCTTTAATCTTTGATAGAGTCGGCATCGATACTAATGATGTTCTTGAAGCAGCTGGAACAAAATATAACTTCCTTAAATATAAACCCGGATTAGTTGGAGGACACTGTATTTCAGTAGATCCGTATTATTTAGCCCATAAAGCAGAGCAATTAGGATATCATCCAGATGTAATTCTGTCCGGACGTCGCGTAAATGATTCTATTGCTAAGTTCGTTGCATCCAAAGTAGTAAAGCTTCTTATTGCTAAAGGAGGAGTTATTAAAGACTCCAACGCATTAATATTAGGAGTTACTTTCAAAGAAAATTGTCCTGATGTTAGAAACACCAAGGTAGTGGATATTTATACGGAGCTTTTGGATTATGGAGTGAATGTAGATATTTATGATCCGTGGGCAAGCAAAGAAGAAGTGGCACATGAATACGGAATTGATATTCTTGACACTTTAACAGAAGGGAAAAGATATGATTCCATTATCATTGCAGTATCCCATAATGAATTCCTTCAGATGAATCTTGACGAGTTGAAAAAAGAAAATGCAGTAGTTTTTGATACTAAGGCATGTTTAGATAGAAACCTGGTAGACGGAAGATTATAATTTTACCATGAACTATGACATCGTTATTATTGGTGCGGGTTTAGTAGGATTAGCAACTGCTTACCAAACCAAACTGAAAAATCCTGATTCTAAGATTTTGGTTTTAGAAAAAGAATCTGACGTTTCCCTGCACCAATCCGGACATAATAGTGGAGTAATTCATAGTGGAATTTACTATAAACCGGGAAGTCTTAAAGCCAGAAATTGCATAGAAGGTTATAAATCTGTTATCGATTTTGCTGAAAGATATGGTATAAGATATGACCTTTGCGGTAAAATAATTGTAGCGACGTCGAAAGAAGAACTCCCGTTGTTAGATAATATTTATAAAAGAGGAGTAGAAAATGGACTTGAAAATCTGAAATATCTTTCCAGAGAAGAATTCCGTGAAATTGAGCCCCATTGTGAAGGGGTAAAAGCAATCAAAGTTCCGCAGACAGGTATCATTGATTATCCAGGAATCGCTAAAAAAATAAAAGAGTTATTTGAAGAATTAGGAGGAGAGGTAAAATTTAATAATGAAGTTAAAAACATCATTAATAAAGGTTCAGAAATTATTGTCAAAACAAATTTTTCCGAATTTAAAGCTAAAAAACTGATCTCCTGTGCCGGATTATATTCGGATAAAGTGACCAAAATGACCAATGAGGAAAATGATGTGATCATTATTCCATTCCGTGGCGAATATTATAAGATAAAAGATGAGAAAAAACATTTGGTTAAGCATCTTATTTATCCAGTTCCCGATCCTAACTTTCCATTTTTAGGAGTGCATTTTACCAGAATGATCGATGGGAATATTGAAGCCGGTCCGAATGCAGTTTTAGCTTTTAAAAAAGAAGGGTACAAATTTTTTGATTTCGATTTTAGAGAAACCATGCAAACCCTTACATGGCCTGGATTTAGAAAAATTGTTGCCAAATATGGTAAGACAGGAATGGGGGAAGTTCATCGTTCCCTTTCTAAAGCTGCCTTTACAAAAGCATTACAGAAACTTTTACCAGAAATACAGGAAAACGATCTTGTTCCGGGAGGTTCTGGAGTAAGAGCTCAAGCATGTGATAGAAACGGTATTTTAATTGATGATTTTGATATTGTGAAAAATGGGAGCATCATCCATGTAAGAAATGCACCCTCACCAGCTGCAACCTCATGTCTCTCCATCGGAAATAAAATCAGTGAGCTTATAACAAATTAATTTCCCGTAAAATAATACGGCATCTATAAATAATTATATATGAAAATTCAAATGGTTGACTTAAAAGGTCAATATGAAAAAATAAAAGAAGAAGTTAATGCAGGAATTCAAAACTGTATAGATAATACAGCATTTATTAATGGACCTGCGGTAAAGGAATTTCAACTGGATTTTGAAAAATATCTAAATGTAAAACATGTAATTCCATGTGCCAATGGAACTGATGCACTGCAGATCGCTATGATGGCTTTAGACTTGCAACCAGGCGACGAGGTAATATGTCCGGCTTTTACGTATGTGGCTACTGCAGAGGTAATCGGACTTTTAGGATTAAAACCCATAATGGTGGATGTTGACGAAAACACTTTCAATATTGAACTTGAAGGGTTGGAAAAATATATAACACCTAACACTAAAGCTATTGTCCCTGTTCATTTATATGGACAAGGTGCAGATATGGAGAAAATTCTTGAATTTGCGAAAAAACATAATCTGTTTGTCATTGAGGATAATGCACAGGCGATAGGCTCAGACTATACATTTTCTGATGGAACTGTGAAGAAAACAGGAACAATAGGACATATTGGCTGTACTTCATTCTTCCCTTCAAAAAATCTTGGCTGCTATGGAGATGGTGGTGCAATAATGACTAATGATGATGATCTGGCTGCAAAAATCAGAATGATTGCTAATCATGGTCAGGAGAAAAAATATTATCATAAAGTTTTAGGATGTAACTCAAGATTAGATACTATACAGGCAGCGGTTTTGAAAGTAAAACTGAAACATCTGGATGGGTACTCAAAGGCCAGAAATAATATGGCTGATTATTATGATACAAATCTTGTCAATATTGCTGACCTTCAGGTTCCTTCAAGAGCAAAAAACTCAACCCATGTATTTCACCAGTATACTTTACGAGTGAAAAATGGTAAAAGAGATGAACTGCAAAAGTATCTTGCAGAGAAGAATATTCCAAGTATGATTTATTATCCGCTTCCACTATATAAACAGGAAGCTTTTCAACAGTATGTAGAGAAAGATTTCAGTCTTCCTGTTACAGAGAAACTTTGTTCAGAAGTTATTTCACTTCCGGTTCATACAGAATTTAATCAGGAAGCTTCGGATTATATTATCTCAGAAATTAAAAACTTTTTTAATAACCAATTATAAAAATATTATGTCGGATTTTTTTGCACATGAAACTGCAGTAATAGATGAAGGCTGCGAAATAGGAGCCGGAACTAAAATTTGGCACTTTTCTCATATCATGCCTGGGTGTATTTTAGGTGAGAAATGTAACATTGGCCAGAATGTAGTGGTTTCTCCTAAAGTTGTTTTAGGAAAGAATGTGAAAGTTCAGAACAATGTCTCCATATATGAGGGGGTAACTTGCGACGATGATGTCTTTCTTGGCCCTTCAATGGTTTTTACCAATGTAATCAATCCGAGAAGCGCAGTGAACAGAAAGAATGAGTATTTGAGAACTCACGTCGGAAAAGGAGCTTCCATTGGAGCCAATGCTACAATAGTTTGTGGACATAATATCGGAAAATATGCATTTATTGGAGCAGGTGCTGTAGTTACAAAAGAAGTTCCGGATTATGCGTTAGTAGTAGGAAATCCGGCCAGACAAATGGGTTGGATGAGTGAATACGGACACCGTCTTCATTTTAATGAAGAAGGAATTGCAGTTTGTGAGGAAAGTGGAGAAGAATATAAACTTGAAAATAATAAAGTTTCAAAAATTTAAAAAGAAAACAAATGTCTGAGAAAATAAAATTTGCAGTTATCGGTTGTGGACATATCGGGAAAAGACATGCCGAAATGGTTTCCAGAAATTCAGAATGTGAACTGGTAGCTTTAATCGATGTAAAAGATAAATCAGCTTTAGGAATTGAAAATTATGATGTTCCATTTTTCAAATCATTAGATGATTTTTTAAGTTCAGGAATTGAGGTGGATGTTATTAACATCGCATCACCAAACGGATTCCATTTTGAGCAGGCCCATAAAGTTATTGATGCCGGTAAACATGTGGTTGTAGAAAAACCAATGGCTCTTAATAAACTGGATGCTGAAAAGCTTATTTTTCAGGCACTTCATAAACATAAACAGGTTTTTGCAGTAATGCAAAACCGATATTCACCACCTTCAGCTTGGATCAAGGAAATGGTTGAGAGCGGGAAGTTAGGTGAAATATATATGGTTCAGCTTAATTGCTATTGGAACCGTGACGAAAGATATTATAAACCCGAGTCATGGCACGGTAAAAAAGACCTGGATGGCGGTACATTGTTTACTCAGTTTTCGCATTTTATTGATATCATGTATTGGCTATTTGGAGACATTACGAATATTCAGGCAAAGTTTGCGGATTTCAATCACGAAAAACTGACAGATTTCGAAGATTCAGGTTTTGTAAGCTTTGATTTTGTAGAAGGCGGAATGGGATCGTTAAATTATTCAACTTCGGTGTGGAACCAAAACCTTGAAAGTTCCATGACGATTATTGCAGAAAACGGAGCTGTAAAAATAGGTGGGCAATATATGGATAAGGTAGAAGTATGTAATGTAAAAGATTATATAATGCCTGAACTTCCTCCAACCAATCCCGGGAATGATTATGGTGCTTACAAAGGATCTGCAGCAAACCATCATTACATCATTGAGAATGTTGTTGACGTATTAAAAGGCAGAAATACCATTACTACCAATGCGTTGGAAGGATTAAAAGTAGTAGACATTATTGAAAGGATATATGCTTTAAAATAAAAACATATAGTATGAAAAAAATTGTAACAATAATAGGAGCAAGACCTCAGTTTATTAAAGCTGCTCCATTCAGCAGAATGATAAGGTCTGATAAATATAATACAAAATTTCAGGAGATATTAGTTCATACAGGGCAGCATTATGATGCCAATATGTCGGATGTTTTTTTCGAGGAAATGGAAATTCCGAAGCCGGATTATCATCTGAGTGTAGGAGGTGGACTTCATGGCGAAATGACAGGGAATATGATCATTAAAATAGAAGAGATATTGATCAAAGAAAAACCGGATGTGCTTCTTATTTATGGTGACACCAATTCTACGCTTGCCGGAGCAGTTGCTGCCGGAAAATTGCATATTCCAATAGCGCATGTTGAAGCTGGATTAAGAAGTTTCTGGAAAAGAATGCCGGAGGAACAGAACAGGATAATGTCCGATCATATCAGTACCTATTTGTATAGCCCTACACAAACAGCAATAGATAACCTTAAGAATGAAGGGATTGATTATGCCGAAAATGTAGGAGATATAATGCTGGACGCTTATATTTATTATTCACAGCTTTTAGCGAAAAAAGAGGAAAGAGAAATCAATAATATGCTTTCAAAAATAGGATTCCCCGAAGAATTAAAAAATAAGGAATTTGCATTATTAACAATACATAGAGCAGAAAATGTTGATTCCCTGGAAAATTTGAAAAGTATATTTAAAGGGATCGGAGATTCCGGTAAACCCGTTATATTTCCAATACATCCAAGAACGCTTAATAAAGTAAAAGGGGATAATGTTGAAATTCCGTCGAATGTTCATACAATAGATCCTGTAGGATATTTTGAGATATTACTGCTTCAAAGTTTATGCTCATTAATCATTACTGATTCAGGAGGAATGCAGAAAGAAGCCTTTTTTGCTAAAAAACCATGCATTACTTTAAGAAATCAGACAGAATGGGTAGAAACAGTAAGTTCAGGATGGAATATAATTGTTGGAAATGATTCCGAAAAAATAAGTCAGACAATAAAAGAATGTCAGGTTTTAGAAAATCAACCTGAACTTTATGGCAAAGGAAATTCAGCTGAATTGATTTTGAACTCACTTGAAAAGGGTTTATCTAACTAAGCTGTAATGATCAAAAAAATAAAAGAAAAGCTTTTAGGAATTTCAAAGACCAAAAAAAATATTTTGGTTCTTACATCAGGATCTGTTATTGGGCAAGGTTTAGTAATTGCGGTAAGTCCGATTTTAGGAAGATTATATACGCAGGAAGCTTTTGGTCTTCTGGCATTATATACAAGTTTTGCTACCATATTTGCTTCACTATTCACAGGAAAATATGAGCAGGCCATTTTTCATCCCAAAGACGATTCCAAAGCTTTAAACTTATTATTCTTTACCATATCGTTAAGTGGTGTTTTTTCATTTCTTTTATTAATAGGATTACTTTTAATACATTATTGTCATATTGAAATAAAATCTCTTGCCACTTTCGGGAAATTTGTTTTTTTGATTCCGATAAGCACTTTCAGTATTGGATTTTATTCATGCTTTCAGCTTTGGTTCCAAAGAAAAGAAGAATATAAAATGACATCTTTGGCTTCTATTATTCAATCTTTAATTGTAATCATAGGAAATTTTCTGTTCTTTTTTATTGGGTATAAAGTGAACGGACTTTTAATGGGGTATTTTTTCTCATTAATTTTGCCCATTATATTTTTACTGTATTTCTTTTACAAAAATAATTATATTAAAAATGAATATGGGAAGATAAATATTTCAAATGCTTTAGTTGTAGCAAAGGAATATATTAATTTTCCTAAATATATCCTAGCTTCAGAATTTGTACTTACACTTTCCCAGCAGTTTTTTCCAATACTTATAGCAACACTTTATTCTTCATCTATTGTAGGGCTCTATTCATTTTCAAATAGAATCCTGAGAATACCTTCCATCCTGATTTCAAATTCTGTATGGGGAGTATATAGAAATGAAGCGGTAAAAGTTTTAATGAACAAACAGGAACGTGTTAATTTATATTTAAAAACATTGAAAAATCTCTTTCTTTGGGGGATTGGTCCTTTTTTGTTTTTAGTTATATTCGGGAAATATTTGTTTATTTTTGTATTTGGAAACAGTTGGGAAAAGTCAGGCTTATATGCACAAATTATGGCTTTATATTTATTTTCGGAGTTTATTTCATATCCATTATCAAGCACATTTGTGATATTTAATAAGCAAAGAATAAATATGTGGATACAGATTTGCACATTCTCTCTCTGTGTTTTTGGAATTTATTTAGGGAAAGTAATAGGGGGTGATGTTACTTCCATACTATTATTTTCATTATTTGGAATGATCTGTAATTTGATGTCCATATTTTTTTCCTACAAAATAGTAATTAATGAATGAGATAGTTGTATATGTAGCTTTAATAATAGTCTGGGTAGTGTATTTTCTGTATCATATTAAGAAGGTAAATATTTCATGGCTTTTTTCCATTTTATTTTTGCTGATATATGGATACGGATATGTAAGCTATCAGATAGATATGGAGAATATAGAACAGGAACATATAAAAACACTTACAGTTCTCCTAACATGTTTCGTTATCTTCTTCAATATAGGGAATAAACTCTTTTTTTTGCATAAGAATAATGATAATCTGAATTATATGACTTGGATGCAACAGGAAGAAAAGCCTGTTTATTTCCAGAAAAAAATGATGTATGTAGTTTCATTGATTGCAGTAGTCGTTATCCTTATGGGGCTATTTTTTTATAACGGGATCAATGCTCTTAAAACGGTCTTCACCTCGCCTCTTATCTCGCCGGAGGATTTTAATGAGTTGAGGGAAGATGCGGGAGTGGAAGGTTGGATCGCTCCTATATATGCATATATGATCACAGCTATCGGTAGATTTTTTGCATTTCTGGGATTGGCTTATGCTATAAAAACAAAGAATAAAATAGCGCTTGTATTTTTTGGGTTTTATAATTTAACTATTCTGGTAGGACTTCTTGGAAATTTATCAAAAAGTGCGGCCTTCATATTTCTATTCCAGCTCATTTTCTTATTTACATTAATAAAGAACTATACTCTGAATTTTAAAAAAATATTAATATTTTTTGGATCGTTTTTAGTGCTTCTTATCTCGATCTATATCTTTACAACTGGTGTAGAGGATAGTTCAGCGGCATTAGACCTGATCAAATATAGGATCTTTAGTGAACCCAACAGGGTATTAAGCTTATATACTGAATATTACCCCAAATATTATTCTCATACAAATGGAATGAACATAAGACTTATCCATGGATTGTTTGGACATGGGGATTATGTTTCATCAGACGTAAAATTAGCTAATTTTAAAGGAACGGTAAATGCTTTCTTTATCGGAGATGCATGGGTAGATTTTTCCTATATTGGTGTGATTATAGAGTCACTTTTTTTAGGCATATATCTTGCATTTCTGGATAGTTACATTTTTAAACAGAAAAGTTTAGTTACCCAGGTAATTTTTGCATGCATTTTATTAGGTGTCTTATCACTGCCTAGTTTACCGATGCTTCCATGTATGATTACGTTCGGGTTGCTAAGTGTCGTTTTATTATCAAAATTTATAAGATTAAAAATAGTATTTAAATAATGAAAATTCTTCATATAACTCAATTCTTTCACCCGTCAAAAGGATATCAGGAAAATAGCCTCTCTTTGGAACAGCGTAAGGATAATCATGACATTACGATAATTTCTTCCGATGATTTACATTATTGGGCAACAAAAGAAGAAGAAGTTAAAAAAATCTTTCAGCAAGATCAGGAACTTTCGGATAATCATAAAATTAAAATCAAAAGAATTAAAAAAAAGAAGCTCATAAGCGGAAGAATAGTTCCTGAAGGATTTTATGACTTATTTAAAAATGAAAATCCGGATATCGTATTTCTTCATGGGGTTTCTACACCCATGTCTATTCTATCATTATATTATATTAAGAAACTGAAAAAAGACAATATAAAAGTAATCATAGACGATCACATGGTAGAAGCAGGAAGCTTTAATAAATTTTCTTCTGCTTTTTATTCTTTTTTTAAAGTCTTTTACAAAACATATCTTAACATTTTAAATATAAAAGTAGATAAATGGGTAGGCGTAAGTAAAGAAACCGTGTCCTTTATGAAGAAAAATTACGGAATAAAAGAGGATATTCAGATGATTCCTTTAGGTTTTAATAGTGATCACTGTTTCAGGGATGAAGAAGGAGGTGCGGAATGGCTGAAAGATAGTAACCTGTCGGAAGGCAAATATGTTCTGTATATAGGTAAATGTGACGAGTTTAAAAAGCCGATTGATTTATTAGAACCTTTTGCCAGATTTTCTGAAAAAAAACCGGATTATTCATTACTCATCGTAGGAGAAGGAACCGATGATTATTTTAAAAGAATACATCAAAAAGCATCTGAATTGAATATTTCAGATAAAATATATATAAGGCCTTCCGTAAAAAATGTAGACATTCGAAAAGTCTTTTCGGTGGCATCATTTACAATTTGGCCGCATGGTTCATCAATGTCGATGCTGGAAGCAATGGTTTGCCGTTGTCCGGTAATTGCAGGAGATATTGATGTAAATAAAGAAAGACTGGATGATGACAGAGGGATTTTATTCCAGAAAGATAATTTTGATGATTTATATGAAAAAATGCTTTTAGTTGACTCTCAAAGAGATATAGTTGTCAAAAATGCAGAGGTCTGGATAAAAGATTATAAATGGGAAAATATTAATAAAGCATTTTTAAATTAAAATAAATAATTATGTGTGGAATCGCAGGTATTGTAAAGTTTGATCAGCGAGCAAATGTTCAGAGCGGTGAAATCAAGCAAATGACAGATCAGATGGTACATCGCGGACCGGACGGAGATGGTGTTTTCTGTGAAAAAAATATAGGTTTAGGGCATAGAAGACTGGCGATTATTGATTTATCTGATGATGGAAAACAGCCGATGCAGTATGATGAAAAGTATGTCATTACTTTCAATGGCGAGATATACAATTATATAGAAGTTCGGGAAAGCCTTAAACAAAAAGGATATGTTTTTAAAACGAAAACCGATACAGAGGTTATTTTAGCAGCCTATGATTGTTATGGGGAATCCTGCGTAGATCACTTTAACGGGATGTGGGCCTTTGCCATTTATGATAAGATCAAAAATATTCTTTTTTGCTCAAGGGACAGATTTGGTGTTAAACCATTTTATTACTCGCTTGTGGATAATAAATTTACATTCAGCTCTGAAATCAAGCCTATTATTAAAGG